>NZ_SFBY01000041.1:0-8881 GCF_007095505.1 Microcystis sp. M_QC_C_20170808_M3Col | reverse complement strand
TAACCCTTTTGTGCCTTAAGTCCTTTCCTGTATGAATTTCAGCTACTTTTGAGCGTAGTTGCTCTCATCGAATTTTATTTTAAGTTAATTATTTGCATAACAATTCCCGAAGAGCCAGAAAAAGGTACTTGTAAATTAGGGGGTATTCCAATTGCTGATCAACCTTTTGGGGGGATTTGGTGGTGTACTTGTAAAGGTCTTAATACAGATCCTATTATACAAGCACAGTTTATGACTACAGAACCTATTATTCCTGATTTCTCATCTGTCGTTACAAGAACTTTTGTTCCTACAGGAACTTGGACTGTTATAGGTCTTTCTCCAGATCCGATTAATTTTGAGCCTATCGGAAGTATGACAGTTAACTTTACATCTGACTCGCGCTTCCCTTCTGGTGTATCAGCAACTATCTCCAATCTTCAATTATCTACCATTGGGCTGCCTGATGGTGATATTTTAGCTACACTTTTTCCTCCTATTCCAATAGCTATAACAAACACTAGAAACAATACTTTTAATTTGTTTACCACGTCTTCAGCACTGGATATTTCACTGGAAACGGGAGAAACCAGGGGGTACTTTGGTGCTACAACCTCTATTCCAAGCCCTGATAATCATGGGAATATTGCCTTTAAAGGTGGAGTAAATGGATCACTAGACTTTAGGAACGGTACATGGACATGGACTGCTCAAGGAGATTTAACTGTCTGTTGTAAGGTTCCCGAACCCTCTACAGTCATCAGCTTATTAACCCTCGGCACTCTCGGCGCAGCCTCAACCCTCAAGCGCAAACTAAAACCGTCCCAATCCACCGAAAAAGAAACCACAAAAGTAGGCTAAATTGCTTCTAAAAATACTATAAATGCCCCTTCAATCAATCTTGAGGGGGGTTTGTTTTTTTATATCTCTTTTTTGGCAATAGATGCTATAATGAAAGGCCACTCTTTAAGATTGATTGATCGATCGTGGACTTTGAGATTATCAGCGATATCACGAATATCGAGATTATTGCCACAGGAACGGGAATTCGTAATCGGGAACGGTTGCAAAAACAGTATGGCAAAGGTAAATGGAGAAAATTAAAGGGCATAGCCCAAGTTCAGCTTCCCAATGGTATAGTAAGGTTAGCTGAAGTCCATTGGTACGAAGCTCATGGCATCGGCAAAAAAGAATTTAAGCTCAAGTTACCGTTTCTAGATTGACCATGAAAATAGAGTCATCTCCAACAAATAAGTTCGCAGTTTGTCTCAATAATGAAGGCTACGAAGCTTCACTAGAAGTTGGCAAAATATACCGCGTTATCCCTGATGAGACAGCAGAAATAAACAGTCTAATTCGGGTTATTGATGAAAGTGGTGAAGATTACGCTTTTTCTGTGAATCGGTTTCATGCTATTGAGTTACCAAAGCCAATAGAAGAAGCTTTATTATCAGTTGCTAACTAGAACTTTCCCAATCCACTGAAAAAGAAACTACAAAAGTAGGCTAAATTGCTTCTAAAGATACCATAAATGCCCATTCATGTTATCTTGAGGGTATTTATACCGCTTTGCGGAAGGCAAAAGTCTTATACCATAGGCTTTTCATGTTCCTAATTTTTACAATCCAAATCAATCATTAATGCTACCAGTATAAAATAAATAAGAGGGGTTATTCATAATGAGTCCACATCCCTATAACTTTGATAACTTTACTCTTCTGGAATAAACTGATAAACCAAACGATGCTGACAGAACAAATTAAACCTTTAGCCAAGCAAAAATATCCACTGCTGATATTGACCAACGTTCTAAACCTTTAATCACTGCTAAAGGCTCATTATTTCCTTCAGTTGCAATATGTACTTTCGGTAATCCTGTTTGAAAAACGGTGACTGACTTTGCTGAAGGATCAATCAACCAACCTAATTCTGTTCCTTGTTGTAAACAGAAAATAATCTTTTCCATCCCTAAGGTAACAGATTGTTCAGGAGACATAATTTCAATAATCCAATCGGGATAACGTAAAAATTGATCGGCCATTTCTCCATCTATATCTCTTGGCAAATTCTCCCAACGAATCACCGCAATATCTGGCACAATTGAACGTTCTGCAAAAGTACAACGCAATTCAGGTAGAGCATAAGCTAATTTTTGAGGTTTAGTCTGTTGATTAATGGCAGAGGCTAACTCAAATTGTAAGATGCTGTGTTTTCCTTTAGGCATAGTTTTTTGAGTGACAATTCCATGATAATATTCCCTAGCAGGCTTAGTTTCTGGAAGGGCAAGAAATACTTCGAGGGAAAGGGCTTGTTTATCTTCTATTGTGGCAAACATTAGATTGATTTCTCCGATCTTGAGTTATTTTCTATTATAAGCTTCTGACTCCTGACTCTCAGGACAATTTTTGATTTTTAGAATAAGTCTAATCTATAAATACGGGTTTTTCTTTAAGCTCTAGCACGAAAAATTTGATTAGCAGTGAGGTTTAACTCTGGAAAAATCCCTGAAATAAGACGTTGATCCTGTTTAAATAAATTACCTTGATATTCTCCATCGATTAATTGATAGATAGAAATGGTGGGTTCTTTGGGGCTGCCGATATATCGGGCCGAACCTTTGGCTAAATAATCGATAATCCAATATTCGGCAATTCCTAATTGTTCGTAGTCGTCGAATTTTTTCAGATAATCATCTCGCCAATTGGAACTGACAATTTCAATAATTAATTTAGCTGATGTTGCCAGAGAAATTGAGGAAGCGGTTTCCCAATAGGGATCATTAACTAGATTTTCTCTGTCTAAGACAATAATATCGGGTAGATAACCTGTATGGGGGCGAAGGGGTTTTACTGCGGCAGTATTGGGGATAACATAGGGCAATTGCTGCCGATTTATCTCTAAGAATAGGTTTCCAGAAACAAATCCGCCAATTTCTTCGTGTTTTCCGATCGGTCGCATCATGGCCAATAATTTTCCTGCGATTAATTCGTATTGTTGTCCATCATCGGGATATTGATTGATATAGTCATCAAAAGTCAACAATTGGGGGATAGTTTGGGTTGTGGTCATGGCAGTTAGGGGGAATAAGAGAGATGATCTTTCTAGATTCTAACTCGATTAACGACGTTGCCACCAAGTCAATCCGGCTAGGGTAAATCCCACTAAAGGCATCACTACCATCCCTATCCAAAAAATAGCGTTAGCTTGCAGGGGATTTAAATTGATTCTTCTATTTTCTGGTTCCTTGGCCCGGATAGATAAGGTGGCTGTTTCACCACTGGCTAACCACTGCACAGAATTTAAAAATATATCTCCGTTTAACTGTTGTTCAAATAGTCCATCGCTGGCAAAGCTGGCATTACCAATCACGATTAATTTACCTTTTTTTCCCGTCAGAGCAACTCCTAGATCAAAAGGGCCAGCTAAATCTTTTTCAGGGTTAAACTGGAGATTCTGATCATTTAAATCACTTTCGGCCCACATTTTATCATTAGTAATCATTAAAGATACGGCTTCAATTCCTTCGACGGGAACGGTAGCGATGGGACGAGCAAAGGGAAAGATAGAAATACCGTTAGCAAAATCGCGAGTAATGGGATGATTACCGTAATTGGTAATAATGGGACTAGCCGGACCTAAACCAATGATTTCCCCGGCACCGGAAGCATCAATAATAATCCGATTATCTAGTTTCACACCCCAAGGGGTTAATAAGGGTTCTAATCCGGTTTCGGTTTGGGGGTCAATCAGTAATAAAATTTTGCCCCCTTGCTCAAGATAGTTTTTTAAAGCGGTGACTTCCTGGGGAAATATTTTTCTTTTGGGACTGGCAATAATAATGACATCGGCATTATTGGGAATGGTGGAACGTTCCACTAGATTAAGTGGTTCTACTTGATAACCTTTTGCTTCTAAACTATTGACTGCTTGTCCTAAACCTCCTTGAGGTTCTTTGATGGCATTTTCTCCATGACCTTGCAGAAAGTAAGCGGTTAAAGTGCGATCGGTTTTAGCGGTTTCGATAGCGTTACTCAATTTCGCTTCGGTGAGACTTTCCTGTTCACTAATAGTTTTCAGGGGTTGTTTTTTTTCACCATACTGTAGATAGACTCTGGACAGATTATCATCAGCTAGTTTTTTAAATTCTTGGACAATATTGGGTTTTTTCTCCGGGTTAACTATCTCGTACTGAAATTGGGGATTTTTGCGTTGATAATTGGCTAAAAGTTCCTGTTCGTTGGCACTGATTCCCCGGGTTGAAAAAATCCAGACTTTGACTGGTTTTGACAGATTGGTTAATAGTCTTTCGGTTTGGGGGGATAAACTAAAGATTTGGTTTTCGGTTAAATCAACTCGATAGGGATAACGGAGGGCGAGAAAGTTAATTAAACCGATAACGCTGAGGACAATAATAGTAGTAATGAGGGTTTGAGTGCCGGTGCGGGTACTTCTTTTTTGCCAAAAGTCTTTGGCAGTGGTTACTAATAACAACAGCCACCCTAGAAACAGAATAGCCCCGGCAATTAATAACCCCAGAGAGAGGGATGACCATTGACCGGAGATTAACCCCACGGTTAGGCCGGCACTACCCAGAAATAGGGCGGGTATATAGAGAAATTTACTGTATTTTTGCCAGGATATCATAGTTAGTTTCTTTGATAACGGTCCGCTTCGATCGCTTGAGTAGTTAGGAAGATTCCCAGCAGAATATAACTGAGGAAGATGACTAAACTACTACTGTCAAAAATTCCCCGCACGAAATTGTTAAAGGGTTGATACCAAGATAGATGGGAGAGCAATTCTTTCAGGAAAAATCCGATCTGTTCTCCCACTTCTCCTCCAATGCGATCTCGAAAGAAGGTTTCGGCATTGTTAGCAATGACATCCAGTATCCAGATAAATAAGATGGTGATAAAAGTGATGATGTAAGCCAGGATAGAACTATTGGTGAGGGAGGAGATAAACATCCCAAGGGCTAGGATGGCCGCTGCTAGTAAAATTAATCCTAGATGAGCTAGTAAAATACTGGCTATATTCACCGGGGGAACTGCGGCACTAAAAACTACTATTTCGTAAATCCACAGGGGGGTAATCATCACAGTAAAAAAGGCCAGCACTCCCAATAATTTACCGATCGCTATACTCCAATTAGTCAGGGGGGAAGTGGCTAAAAGTTCTAGGGTTCCCTGTTTTTTTTCCTCTGCGTATAATCCCATAGACAGGGCTGGCAAAATTACCAACAATAAAGAGGATAAAATCATGCCGATGAAAGTGGTCATAAATTCAGATACCATATCTCTGGCTACCAGAAATCCCGATTGTTCCTGGATACTAATATCGAGAATAATGCCGTAGAGAAGGGAGTTAAAGAAAAATCCTGCTACTAACCAAAATATCCCCATAATGATATAGGCATTGGCAGCCGTAAAATAGCTTTGAAATTCCTTGCGAAAAATCGCCCAGATATTATTGATCATGCCTCTCCTCCTGGTGGTTATTTTCCCCGCTGCCGATTACTTCCAGAAAGATATCTTCTAGGGTTTTACGGGTGCGACGCATTTCTAATAAGTTATAACCATTGTTGACAACTATTCTAGCAAGTTCTGCCCCTAAGTTTGTTCCCACTTGACCAACAATTTTGAGCAGGTTATCGCCGACTTTTGCCGCTTGCTCGACTTGCGGCAGTTGTTGAAGGATTTCTAGCAGGGAATCCCTATCACCCTCAATCTCAATTTCATAACTGGAACTGGCAGGGGTAGCGGTAGTAATATTATTGGCCACGATGCGACCCCGATTAATAATTGTCGCTCGATCGCAGGTAATACTCACTTCTGGTAAAATATGAGTGGAGAGAATAATTGTATGTTCTCCCGCTAAACTTTTAATCAGATTTCTCACCTCGATAATCTGTTTCGGATCCAATCCTACTGTCGGTTCATCTAAAATAATTACTGGTGGATCGTGTACGATCGCTTGGGCAATTCCCACACGCTGTTTATAACCCTTGGACAACTTGCGGATAATAACTTTTCTTTTTTCTAGTAACTGACATTTGCTTAAAACTAAATCTACCCGCGCTTTTCTATCCCCCGATGAGATGCCTTTAATCCGTGCGACAAAATCCAGAAAACTTTCTACGGTCATCTCTGGATACAAGGGGGGATTTTCGGGAAGATAACCAATGCGACGACGCACTTCTAAGGATTGTTGATGTACATCGTATCCTGCTATCCTTGCTGTTCCTGTTGTGGCAGGAATATAACCGGATAAAATCCTCATAGTGGTGGTTTTTCCCGCTCCATTTGGTCCTAAGAAACCTAGTATTTCTCCTTTTTCTACGGTAAAATCCACGTCACTGATTGCCGCGGTAGAACCATAAATTTTACTCAGATGTTCCACTTCAATCATAAGCTTTATCAGTTATCAGTTATCAGTTATCAGTTACCAGTTATCAGTTATCAGTTATCAGTTACCAGATAGGAGTTTTCAGTTACCAGATAGGAGTTTTCAGTCTGTTAAGTGACAAGTTCGGAGCTTTCTTTTCACTGATTACTGATTACTGATCACTGATAACTGATTTTTCCCAGACTATGATCCTGATTAATTTCTGCCACTAGATGCGCTTGTTTGAGCAGGGGTGGGAGAAATAATTGCGGATGTAAACTTTTCCAAAAATACTTGACAAATTCCTCGATTTCTGATGGGTTCATACCTCCTTTTGCTTCGGCTGCCTGTCGCCATTGTAAACTGTAACGGTAGTCAAGGGGATAAAGAATCAGTAAGCGATCGATTTTTGACCAGAGGGGTAGATATTCCCGCAATCTTTGATTATTATCCCTAGCGAATTGTCGGTCTTCTTCGCTATTAATCGGATCGGGGGCATGATCAAAGACTGTTTCCTCTATTGGATTCATGCCCACAAACCAACCCTCGAAAAAAAGAATATCAACTCGTTCCACTTGTTCCGGTGCAATTCTATCTCCTTGTCCTCGATGCAGGGACTTGTCAAAACGCGGGATTAAAATCGGACTTTCTTGCTGACAAACCTGTTCTAAAACTTTAATTCCTAATTCTATATCATGAGTACCCGGTGGACCACGCCAGCGCAATCTTTTATCCTTTTGACGCAATTTTATTCGCTCATTATAGGTCTTATAAATATCATCTAAAGAGAGATTATTTACTTTTAAATCAAAATAGGCTAAAATAATCGACATTATGGATGTTAATGTGGTCTTCCCCGTGCCTTGGGGGGCCAAAATGCCTTGAATCAACGGTTTTGCGTGGTTGCGTAGCTGTAGCGCCCAGGGAATCCAGAAGTGCCAACAGCTGATCAAAATCTGATTTGGCTGATTTATCCCTAACTCCTGACATTTTTGCCAGACTCGCGGCCAGAGAATCGTTAATAGTTCCGCCCTTTCCTGTAGGATGAGAGGGTTAGTCTCCCTAAAATTTAAGGATTCGATCTCTAGTAAATCTTCTAGATCCGCCTGACTTAAGGGATTTTCGTCGATTAATCCCCGTAAAATCGTCAAAATCTTCATAGCTATTATCGGAATTAGGAAAAAACTGTCCCAGTGATTCAGGAGTAATTCTCTGGGTTATGGGTTCGCTCAAGATTTTTTTGTAAGAGTGTTTTTTAGGGTTATTTGCCCAAAAATGAAGGGTTTGCAGGCAGGCACGGATTCCCATTATATATATAATTATATGTCAAGTCCCGTTTTCAGTCAAGGGGTTTGGCTAAAAATCTCTAGCTTTGTCTCCAGTTTCTCAATCGGTTAGACTAAGAATTATTCACATTACTTAACAAAACAGCAGATGAATACAGCTGCTCTGACGACAAGGCAAAATTGGCAATGGCAAGGAAATTCTATACACTATGTGCAAGCGGGTACTAGAGTTGCGGGAAAACCCCCATTACTATTAGTCCACGGTTTTGGCGCTTCCACCGACCATTGGCGAAAAAATGTGCAAGGTTTAGCCTCAGAATGGGAGGTATGGGCGATCGATCTGTTAGGATTTGGTAGATCAGCTAAACCGGATATTGTCTATAGTGGCAATCTTTGGCAGCAACAATTAAATGATTTTATCAAGGAAGTTGTGGGCCAACCGACGGTTTTAGCGGGTAATTCTCTGGGGGGTTACGCTTCTCTCTGTGTGGCTGCTAATCATTCCGAGAATGTTCGGGGATTAATTCTCCTCAATAGCGCCGGTCCCTTTAGCGATACAGAAAGCAATCGTCAGCCTAATTTAGCACAAAAATTACTGCGATCGATGCTGCTGCAACCCTGGGCCAGTTATCTCTTATTTCTCTATACCCGTCAACCAAAAACTATCCGCAAAACCCTAGAGAAAGTATATCTCGATCGCAGTGCGATTACCGAGCAGTTAATAGAAGATATCCGTCGTCCTTCCCTGGATGTGGGTGCAGCTAAAGTTTTTGCTTCTGTGTTTAAATCTCCCCGGGGGGAAAATGTGGATATTCTCCTGCAAAAGTTAAGCTGTCCCCTGTTGATGTTATGGGGTGAAGGGGACCCTTGGATGAATACTAGGGAACGCGGGGCCAAATTCCGTCAATACTATCCTTCTCTGACAGAATATTATCTCACTGCTGGTCATTGTCCCCACGATGAAATTCCCACAGAGGTTAACCGGTTGATTAGTGATTGGTTGAAAAGCTTATAGTTGACGCTTATCTGACCTGAAAAAAGAGGGTCTGCAGGCAGGCACGGATTCTCACTCTATATATAAGTATCTGTCAAGTGCGGGGATTTGTCAAGGTTTTTTTTGAGGAAATCTGCCAGAATTTGGCCAGTAGAAAAGACATTGGCCGGTATTGGTAGAGAAGCAGATGGATGAGTAATTTTAGGAGATAACTATCTACTTTATGTCTCTGTTGGTT
>NZ_SFBY01000409.1:0-3268 GCF_007095505.1 Microcystis sp. M_QC_C_20170808_M3Col | reverse complement strand
GTGAAGGTGTTGGCGGTGACTGCGGTGATATTTGTGCCAGCAGTGAAGGAATAGTCGGCGGGAATGGTGGCGGTACTGCCGGTGGTGTTGAAGTTGACCACTAAACCACCCGTTGGCGCGGCGGTGTCTAGAGTGATGGTAAAGGTGCCGACGGTTCCGCCTTCTACGGGGTTGGTGCCAGGGGCGATGGTGATTTTCGGGGTGGTATTGAGGATGACTGAGATATTACTATTATTGTAGTTCACAGTTACAAAGTCAGTTTTACCGTCGCTGTTGAAGTCCCCCACCGTCAAGGAATTGGAGCCATCCCTCCCAGTCAAATTAGTGGCACTGCCAAAACTACCTGTACCTGTACCTAAGAGAATTGAGGAGTCGTAGCTAAAACGGTTCGCCACAGCCAAATCGGATTTACCATCGTTGTTAAAGTCTCCCACCGTCAAAGAATTAGAACCTGCCCCTGCGCTAAAATTAGTGGCGGTGCCAAAGCTACCTATACCTGTACCTAAGAGAATTGAGACGTTGTTGCTGCCATCATTGGCCGTAGCCAAATCGGATTTGCCGTCGCCGTTGAAGTCCCCTACCGTCACAGACGAAGGCTTACTCCCCACAGCAAAGTTGGTGGCGGGGCCAAAACTGCCCGTGCCTGTACCTAACAGCACTGAGACGTTGTTGTTGTTATTGTTTGCCGTAGCCAAGTCGGTTTTGCCATCACCGTTGAAGTCCTCTGCCGTCACAGAAACGGGTTTAGTCCCCACAGCAAAGTTAGTGGCGGTGCCAAAGCTGCCTGTCCCTGTGCCTAATAGCACTGAGACGGTGTTGCTGCCATAGTTCGCCACAGCCAAATCGGATTTACCGTCGCCGTTGAAGTCTCCTACCATCACGGAATTTGGATAAAGCCCCACGGAAAAATTGGTGGGCGTGCCAAAACTGCCCGTGCCGGTTCCTAATAGCACCGAGACGTTCTTGCCGTAACGGTTCGCCACAGCCAAGTCCAATTTGCCGTCGCTGTTGAAGTCTCCTACCATCACGAAAACGGGAACATTCCCTACGGCAAAGTTAGTGGCGGTGCCGAAGCTGCCTGTCCCTGTGCCTAATAGCACTGAGACGGTGTTGCTGCCATAGTTCGCTACAGCTAAGTCAGATTTACCGTCGCCGTTAAAGTCTCCTACCGTCACGGAAACGGGTTTAGTCCCCACGGAAAAGTTGCTAGGGGTACCAAAGGCCATTTCCACGCTTACCGTTTGCCCATCAACCGTAATAGTCGCCGCGTCATTTTCGCTTTGTATCGCCGCGATTTGCTCCTCTGTCAGCACTTCTCCCCGCACCAACGCCGAAAATAACTGCCCCTCATCCCCCGGCGTATCGCTGCTGTTGATTTGCGCGTCGATAAAATGCCCAATTTCTTCTAATAACACCGCGCTGAGGGTGGTAGCGTCACCCGAATCAATCAGCGCTTGAGAAATATAAATCCTATTGGTACTGCTGGAATATGCGCCGAAAATCCCTGAATTGCCAAGATTTTTAACTGTAATAGGGGGAAGTTGACTAAAATCTCGACTTTGCCACTGCTGTCGTAATTGCGTCGCTTTAACCACATCATAACTTGTGCCAAAAGCTGTTGACCAATTAGCCCAAAACCCATCAGATTGAGCGAAATTAAACAAAATATCGTCAACAGCAGGAATAATCGGCAACAGGTAAGAATTCATGACATTCGCCAGAAGGGTTTACTGCGACTATTTTGTGCAAACAATCGCCAATTTTTCAAGGGTACTATAACATAAATTAACATTGATTACCAGAAAACGGGTTTCTCAAAGAAACCCGTTTTCTAAATAGTTTCTCGAAGAAACCCGTTTTCTCAGTTTCTAGTAGTGGTAATTCTGTCGCCTTAACCACATCATAACTTGTGCCAAAAGCAGTTGCCAAATTAGCCCAAAAATCATCAGATTGAGCGAAATTAAACAAAATATCGTCAACAGCAGGAAGAATCGGCAAAAGAGAGGGAGTCATGACATTAACTGCAAAGGTTTATTGCTAACAGTTTTAGCCCAACAATCGCCAATTTTTCAAGACCCCTGTAACGGAAATTAACATTTATTACCAGAAAACGGGTTTCTCAAAGAAACCCGTTTTCTCAGTTCTCAATTACTCCCTGATAATGACAATTTTAGCGGGTTGTTGCGAGAAGGCGATCTGAACGACGTTCATAAATTGTATTTTTATTAGTTTATGGGACACAAACAATTCCTAATCCTGCCATTTGACGAATATGATCGTCAAAAGCGAATACCTTAAATATTTGTAAGCGATGAGCTATAACTAAAATAGAACAATCTGTGTAACTCCATTTTTTATCATTGTACTTACAGAAAGCTTCCCATATGGCCAGATAGATCATCGCTATCTGACACATTAATATAACGATGATCTTCTCTTAGTATTTGACCCACTTGAATTGAGGCTCGACTAGATACCTTGCTCCGAATCCAAGTAACAGTTTCATCGAATACCGATTCGAGAATAATCCAATTATTATGAGGATTTTCTAGGCAATATTTTTGAGTGGTTTCGTGATGAGTTTCAGATTTGACAAAAAAGGCAATTAAAGCAGAAGTATCAACAATAATTTCTTTATCCACAATTTTTAATAAATAATTTCATCAATGTTTTCAGCGTAGTTAGTTACAACTTGACCTCGATTATCTTGTCCGATAATATATTTAGAATCGGGTTGGACAATTTCTAAACTTCCACAAAGTTCCCAAGTACGAGTCTTAGTAATATCTGGTAATTCAGCTTGAACATAATTTTCCAAAGCTTTGATAACAATCTCTTGAACTGAGAATTTTTGTTCTTGCAAACGAGATATTAATTCGTCGGGAATTTCGATCAATATTTGAGTCATTAATAAACCTGAGAGATTAACGTTGTTTTACTAACATTATAGCCTGTTTTTGAATTATAACCAAGAGACGCAAACGCAATCGCTTGAATCAGTTACCGAAAGGCTAACAACTGTTCACTGATTCAGGTGATTCGCCATAAGTCCAGAAAACGGGTTTCTGAAGATTGTCTCTCAATTCCCCCCTCACAATGACAATTTTAGCGGGTTGTTGCGAGAAGGCGAGCGCTAACATCAAAGCTAGGCAGTTAAAGTATTTAACCAATTGATTAAATCTTCAACCGTAGAGAAATCGAATAAAGCTTCTCCTAATACTTCGACATCATCAATACTTAACTGCATAATTTTAGTTTCCAATGAAGG
>NZ_SFBY01000408.1:0-8775 GCF_007095505.1 Microcystis sp. M_QC_C_20170808_M3Col | reverse complement strand
CTAAAAACCTTGTTGGGTAAGACTTTTAGACCTTTTGGAACTTAAAAAGTACTGGATATGGCAGTGATCGGGGGGAAATTTAGGCACTTTTTCCCTGAAAATTAGGTAATTGGCCACCTGAAAATGGGTAAAACCCCACACCCCACACCCCACACCCCAACCCCCAACCCCCAACCCCCACCGAAAAACTTTTTGCCGCAAACCCTAAGTATAGGCGGTTAAAATGCGTCTTAGCTTAGACGGCAAATGTTTGCAGAAGTGAACGTGCTTGAGGTGTGGCAAGAGGAGCTAGAAGCTGATAGGCAAATCGCCATTCTGAGCAATTACCGACCTGAACAAGGAAATTACAGATTTTTTCAAGCTAGGATTAAAGATTTTGTATCGAAAAATACAAAACCGGCCAAAGTGACTGTTTAGGATGGATTTTTTGAGAAGCTTAAGAACCGATCCATAAGTCAAAGGAGTTTTCCATGCCCGAAACGCCACAAGAAGTCTTGAAAATGATTCAGGACAACAATATTAAGATTATCGACCTGAAATTTATTGATATGCCGGGTATCTGGCAACATTGCTCGTTCTACTACGACCAAATCGATGAAAGCTCTTTCAGCGATGGTGTTGCCTTCGATGGTTCCAGTATTCGCGGTTGGAAAGCAATTAACGAATCCGATATGGCCATGGTTCCCGATCCTACCACTGCTTGGATCGATCCCTTCTACAAGGAACCTACCCTCAGCATGATCTGTAGCATCAAAGAACCGAGAACCGGTGAATGGTATAGCCGCGATCCTCGCTCTATTGCTCAGAAAGCGATCGATTATCTTAGCAGTACCGGTTTAGGTGATACCGTATTTTTTGGACCGGAAGCGGAATTTTTCCTCTTTGATAGCGCTCGTTTCGACCAAACCGCCAACGCAGGCTATTACTACATGGATAGTGTCGAAGGTCGTTGGAATAGCGGTAAAGACGAAAAAGAGGGAAATCTTGCCTATAAACCCGCCTACAAACAGGGTTATTTCCCCGTTAGTCCCACCGATACCTCTCAAGATATTCGCACGGAAATGCTCTTAACCATGGCCGACTGCGGAGTTCCCATCGAAAAACATCACCATGAAGTCGCTACTGGTGGTCAAAACGAGCTAGGGATTAAATTCTCTACCCTAGTACGGGCCGCCGACTACTTGATGACCTACAAATACTGCATTAAGAACGTGGCGAAGAAATACGGTAAAACCGTCACCTTTATGCCCAAACCCATCTTTGGTGATAACGGTTCCGGGATGCACGTTCACCAGTCTATCTGGAAAGATGGTCAACCCCTGTTCGCCGGGGATAAATACGCCGGACTTAGCCAAATGGCACTGTACTATATCGGTGGTTTGCTTAGACACGCTCCCGCGCTCTTAGCTTTAACTAACCCCACCACCAACTCTTACAAGCGTCTCGTCCCCGGTTTTGAGGCCCCTGTAAACCTGGCCTACTCCCAAGGTAATCGCTCCGCTTCGATTCGGATTCCTTTATCGGGAAGCAACCCGAAAGCCAAACGTTTAGAATTCCGTTGTCCTGACGCAACTTCTAACCCCTACCTCGCTTTTGCAGCCATGCTCTGTGCTGGTATCGATGGGATTAAAAATCAAATCGAACCAGGGGAACCTCTCGATGTGGATATCTACGAACTCAGTCCCGAAGAATTGTCAAAAATACCCTCTACCCCCGGTTCTCTGGAAGCAGCTCTGGAAAATCTCGAAAAAGATCACGCTTTCTTGACCGATTCTGGTGTCTTTACCGAAGACTTTATCCAAAACTGGATCACCTACAAACTCGATAACGAAGTTAACCCGATGCGCTTACGTCCCCACCCCTACGAGTTCTCCCTCTACTACGATGTCTAAGGTGTGATTGACTAATCATTAATCCTAGGGTGGGCTTTTGTCTGCCCTTTTTTTTCCGAATCAGCAAGTCAGTGGGGAGCTTGTTTCAGTAATCAGTGAACTGAAAACTGACATCTGATAACTGATTCAAAGCTGACGGCTAATAATCCCTTGCTGCCAATTAGCATAAAATACGATTAATTGACCAGGATTTTGGGGCGATAGTTTATGGAACGCGGGTTATTGTGGACACCTTTATTAATTCTATTTATTTGGTTGGCTTGGAGTGGTTGGAATGAATACCAAAAAGTGGAAATCTATCGAGCATGGGCGGAAAACTTCGAGCGAGCTAAGTATGATATATATTCTGTATTAGGTCAAAAAGATAAAATTATCACTTGGGGAAAGCCAACTCGTAAGGGAGTGATTAATTTACAAACTTTTTCCCTAGAGGAGGTCAAAGAAATCCGTCTGTTAGTTAATAATCAAGTGGTGGATTTAGATGCTCTTCCCCCCCAAGGTTCTCCTTTCCTAGAATTTATTTTTAAGGAGCGATCGCCTGAAAAAATTCCCTTTACTGAAGTTGAATTGGCTAGTCAGTGGGCGAAATTTTTACAACAACAAATCTTAATTTAATCGCGATAATTTCTAGCGCAATCTCCCCGATCGCAGGATACCGACAACTAACCATAAACCGATTAAACTAGCTGTAGCAAATAATACGGTACTAATAATAGTTAATTGCCGAGATTGGGCGCTGGCTGTGACAATGGCGGCCCCGATAATTAAGGAACCAATAATCACACTAAAAGCTAGTCGATTGGCGGAATTATCTAAACTGCGACGGAGATTATCTAGGTCGCGAATTTTCAGATTAACATTTAAAGTTTCCGAGGTTAAACCATCTAGTAAAACTTCGATTTGACGGGGAGATTTCAGGGAAAAAGATTTCAAGTCTAAAACTGTTCTTAGGGCAGTTTGTAGGGGAGTGCTACCGATTAACTGTTGTTCAAGAATATTAGTTAATAGCGGTTTGACTTCTTCTAGGATATTAATATCAGGATTAAATTTTCGGGCAGTTCCTTCTAGATTAGCGAGACTTTTGGCAAATAAACCTAAATTACCCGGAAGTTTAATTCTATTGCGACGGGCAATTTGCAAAAGTTCATAAACTACCTCACTAAAGTTAATTTGATTTAAATTGAGGTTATAGTATTTTCGCAACATCCGCTCATAATCCACCTCTAATTGTACTAAAGTAATCGGCACCACTGACTCGGATAGTTTAATAGTTAGTTGACTGCATCTTTTGGCATCTAAGTCAACAATTGCCAATAACAATTCTGTTAAAATTTGTTGAGTTTGCGGGTCTAATCTGCCCACCATACCACAGTCAATTAAAGCCACTCTACCATCGTCAAGATAGAAGATATTACCCGGGTGAGGATCGGCATGAAAGAAGCCATCAATATAAATTTGTTGAAAAAATGACCGAAACAAAATTCTAGTTATTTCGCTTTTTCTTTGGGAAATTGCTTGCTCGGTTACTGGTCTAGAAACATCAGCCTCTAAAATTTGTTTTCCTTCCAACCATTCTAACACTAATAGCCGAGAATTAGTTAAGTGCCAATAAATTTTAGGAATAACTAACTGTTTGGGTTCTGACCACCGACTCTGGGTTAAATTATAGCGTAATTGGTCAGTATAATGACCTTCTTGGGTGAAATCTAATTCCGCATTGACTGCTTTAATAAACTCCTCTGCTAAGTTAACAACGTCGTAACTTTGACCAAATTCTGTCAGGGCAACTAAATCAGCAATTCCCTTAATTAAGGCACTATCTTGGGCGACAATTTTTTCGATCCCCGGACGCAAGACTTTAATCGCTACTTCCTCCCCAGATAATAAAGTTGCCCGATGAATTTGCCCGATCGATCCCGCGGCGATCGGTTGGGGATTAATATACTTAAATACCTGTTCGATCGGTTTTGCTAACTGTTCAGTGATGACTATTTCTATATCTGTCCAAGCAACGGGAGGAACTTGCGCTTGTAGGGCAGTTAAAGCCTCGATATAATTAGCAGGTAGCAGATCGGGACGGGTACTAAGTAACTGTCCCAATTTGACATAAAAAGGCCCCAATTCCACGAGGATTTTTTTGAGAACTTCTGGGGTGGGAATCTGGGGATTTTCTGTTTTTCCTAAGGTTAAAACCCCGCGCATATAGTCCCAACCGTTGCCGAGAACTATCTCAAGGATTTCTTTTTGTCTTTGACTGGTTTGAGGCAGTGAGAACACGGTATTATCAGTGATCAGTGATCAGTTATCAGTGGGTAAGTTATCAGTTATCAGTGATCAGTTATCAGTTATCAGTGGGTAAGTTATCAGATTTGAGTTTTAAGTGAGCAGTATTAAATAAGTAGGGAGGCACAATTATTTGTAGGATGGGTTAGCGCACTTCGTAACCCATGCAGACGTTGGGTTTCATACTTCAACCCAACCTACGTTCATCTTATATTTAATTCCACCCATCTACTTAAAAGTTTCCTACTGTCTTTTCACTGATTACCGGTTACTGATCACTGATTACTGAAAAAGCTGATGGCTTAGATGTGTAATTAATTTTGCTTAGGTACTTATCGATACTATAACAATTTCTCTAATTTGGGATCGGTTTGTAATTGCTTGAGAACTTGTTTAATATCTTGGGTACGATCTTTGTGGACAACGAGAGTCGCTTTACCGTCGCGAACAATTACCAGATCTTTTAAACCAATAGTAACGATCGCTTCTTCCCGATCACTAGCATAGATAATAGCCCCTTCCGTATCCAAACCGACATGATTGGCCAGTTCAATATTTTTGCCCTTTGCTTCTAGTAATCTTTCCAGAGAATTCCAATCTCCCAGATCATCCCAACCGAAATTAGCGGGTAAAACGTAAGCGAGTTGGGTTTTTTCCATCAAAGCATAATCGATGCTTTTTTTCTCTAAATCCTCATAGGCAGCGATACCCCGATCGATCAGAGGTTGTAAAATATTATTAGCGTGGGTTTTTAGCTCCTCTAAAACCACTTGTCCCTGAAAGATAAACATTCCGCTATTCCAGCTAAAAAGTCCCGTTTCCAGGAATTTTTCGGCCGTGGTGCGATCGGGTTTTTCCGTAAAACGACTCACTTTATAGACGGGTAGGCCATTAAATTCGCCCTGATTTTCTCCCTGTTCGATATAACCGTACCCGGTGGAGGGATAATCGGGTTTAATCCCTAAAGTAACGATCGCTTTTTGGCTGACGGCCACTTCTACGGCCGCTTTTAAAGTGTTAATATAAGCCTCTTGATCACCAATATAATGATCGGCAGGAAAAAAACCGATCACCACTTCCTTACCATAACGTTTTGTCACTTCTAAGGTGGCCCAAGTCACAGCTGGGGCCGTATCCTTGCCCACTGGTTCCACTAATAGGTTACTCTCTGGTAAATCAGGCAGTTGTTCGCGGACACCATCAGCGATCGCACTAGCGGTAATTACCCAGAGATTTTCCCAACCTGCCGCTAAAGATAATAGACGATCGGCCGTTGCTTGTAAAAGACTGCGACCACTACCATCAAGACAGAGAAACTGTTTCGGACGCGCTAGACGACTGAGAGGCCAAAAACGTTCCCCTTTACCACCGGCGAGAATGACTGGAACAAGCGACTGATTCATAAAAATTGACACTTATCGGTTAAGTTGAACCGATTGTATCAGACGGCAGCGAACGGTGAGCGTTTTCCTGACTCAAAGCTAAAAAGCGGGCAAATAACCCGCTTTCTAGCAAAAATAACCGAAATATTGCGATTAGAAATTCATTTCGGCCGCTTGTACTTGTTCCACTTGTTTTTTCTTAATAACTAAGAGGATTTGGCATAACATAATGCCACCGAGGAATAAAACTAATCCTTTGATCCGGCCGGGATTTTGCAGGACAACTTCCGTATCTTTTTGACCAAAACCGCCGACATTGGGGTTACTGGTTAAAAATTGTCCCACTTCGATCGCTTGACCTTCCGAGACGATTAACTCAGGACCTGCGGGAATATTTTCCACCACGGGGCCTGCTTGGGAAGTGATGGTGACTTCATAACCACCGGCTTCGGTTTTGCTGATCTGGCTAATTGTACCTGCGGTAGAAGCTTTGAAGGCGTTATTATTGCTAGGTTCACCGGTGGGGTACACTTGACCGCGACCGCGATTGGCCCCTAAATGCACAGCATATTTACCGAAGTGAATACTCTTATTTTGGCTAGGATCGGGGGCCAGGACGGGGAAAACGATTTCTTTGTATTGATCACCGGGTAAAGGACCGACGATAACCACGTTATCTTGACCTTCTTTGTAGGATTGGAAATAGACTCCACCGAGTTTTTCCTGCATTTCTTCGGGAATGCGATCGGGGGGCGCGATTTTAAAACCATCCGGTAGCATTAAGACTGCACCCACGTTTAAACCCCCCTTCGATCCGTCTCCTAACACCTGTTGACTGGCGGGATCGTAGGGGATTTTTACTACTGCTTCAAAGACGCTATCGGGTAATACCGAGTGAGGGATTTCAATTTCGGCGGGTTTTTGGGCTAAATGGCAGTTAGCGCAAACAATCCGACCGGTTGCTTCTCTGGGGGTTTCCGGGGCGGTTTGTTGCGCCCAAAAAGGATATGCTTGGGCAGATTGGGGGTTAATGACATCGCTGGTTAGGAGTAGGGAAACGGTAGCGATCGCCACGAGGACAGCTTTAATTAGGGCCTGTCTGTGGACTTGCGGGAAGCTTAAAAAGTTGAATGTTCTCATCTCTATCGGTTGAAAATTCCAAAATCTCGTCACATTGAATAATCTAGGACCACCAGGGTTCTTCGCCATTGCGGAAGTCGGTTTCCGTCCAAGTGGAGAAGACGACTTTATCATTATCGGTGACGTTGGCATGGGCGAGGGCTAAGGATAGAGGCGCTGGACCGCGAACTACTTTTCCTTCGGCATTGTACTGGGAACCGTGGCAAGGACACATGAATTTTTCTTCGCTGGCATTCCATGGCACCACACAACCTAAGTGGGTACAGACGGCGTTAATTCCATAGTTGGCCAGGGTTTTGTCTTCTTGGACGACTAAATAGGTGGGGTCGCCTTTTAAACCTTGGGCTAAGGTGCGATCGCCAGGGTTATGGCTTCCCAGAAATTGACTGACAATCACATCATTGCCTAGGGCATCTTTAGCGGTGACACCGCCACCCGTACCACCGGCCGAGGGGGGAATAAAATACTTAACAATCGGATACAAAGCCCCCGCTGCTACTCCGGTAATTGTACCAAAGGTCAACAGGTTCATAAATTGACGACGACCCAAATCGGGAACATCTGTACCGGAAACTTGACTCATTGCTCCTTATCTCCAAATGTAAATTTTTGTAAACTAATTCTCATCTAAGGGCGATTTTGTGCATCTCGATCAAGACGAAAACCCAGAGCTTAAAGAAGGTTTACAAGGGCTTTATTAGATTATTACAGATATTGAGTCACGGACAATTGCCACGGCAAAGCCGCGCCAAAGGCGAACGGCAAAGCCGCGCCAAAGGCGATCGCTGTTTGCTCACTTTCAGTGCTAGAGGCAAATTATTAAAAAATTGACATAATGGCGGCTTGTCTATTTACTTGACAGTTACGCTTCCTATCAGTCATACTATTAGAAATAGTTCAAAAAAACCAAAGATTAGGTTGTGTGACTCTAACCAACACAATCAACTATTACCAGTGATTTACTCAAGATGATGACAGCTAATTCTGCTTATGAATTGTTAGAATATGCTTATGATGAACTCGATTTTAGTCAAGGCGACTTAGTGAGTTCAAAAGTGTCATTGTCAGAAATAACTTTAGAAGAGTGGATAGAAAAAGGAGATTGGTTAGAATTAGCCAAGCAAGTTGAAGCAGAAAAAGTTTTTTTTGTCAAAAATAATCCTGTGATTATTTTTGCTAAATGTGATACTCAAGAAGATGAAAAAGTACGGCAAATCTTTAATAAAATATGGTGTATGGCTAGACCAAGTTACCTATTTTTAGCGAAAGAAGGTGAACTAGCTATTTACGATCTAACCAAACCACCTGCTAGAAGTATAGAAGATTGGAAGAAAAATAATAGACCGTTAGAAGTTGCCCAAAACATACTTGAAGTAACTTCAAAACTTTATCAATACAGACGGGAACAAATTGAATCAGGGAAGCTTTTTGAGGATGAGCGTTTTGAAACATCTAATCAACGTGCTGATCAATCACTGATCAAAGATTTAAAAACAGTTCGTTTAGCCTTAATTAGTGGAGGATTAAGCGAAAATAAACGTAAATATGCTCATGCTTTAATTGGTAGATCAATTTTTATTCGCTATTTGGAAGATAGAGGAATTTTAACTCAAGAGTATTTTGAAGCAATAGCACAAAACAATGCAACCTGGAAAGCCTTACTTAATGCTCCTGACGATCAGTTAAATATGGAAACTGAAGCTAAACAACATTATATCAAAATATTAAGTGATAAAAGTTTTACCTATGCTTTATTTAATAAGTTGAGTCAAGATTTTAACGGAGATATGTTCCCTTCTGATGAACAAGAAGCTGAATCTGTTGATCAACAGCATTTATCTCTCTTACAAGAATTTTTACAGGGAAATATTGATCCACAAAAAAAATTATTTTTCTGGGCTTATAAATTTGATATAATTCCTATTTCTTTAATTAGTAGTATTTATGAAGAATTTTATCAGGCTCTTCGTTACCCTTTATGCTAAATCAACAGACAAGATGCCAAGACAACATACTTCTAACCCAAAAATTCCGAAAGTTTCTAAAGCCATAGGCTCTCCGTTTTATTAGTTTAAGTT
>NZ_SFBY01000407.1:0-3010 GCF_007095505.1 Microcystis sp. M_QC_C_20170808_M3Col | reverse complement strand
TAGTAAACTAATTTTTCAGCATCAGAACCAATAGCAGCCTTAATTATACCTCTTTGTTCTAGATTAACCAAACTTTTTCTATAGCTATAAGTTCCATAGATGCTGTGATAAAGACCAGCTAGACAAATATCTTCAGATGAGTTCCATTTTTTCAAGATTCTATAAGTTCCTAATAAATGACTATATAAAGAGCGTTTATTAAGATGTTCAGTTGAATCAGTTGCTAATTTCTTCAAAATTTCTCTTTGCTCTTTAGGGAGATCATATTGTCTATCTCTTAATAAATATAGGAATTAAACTACAATATTTTTGGAGAATTATTGTAAGTTTTTTAATTGATTTACAATTATGTTTTTAGTAGCCATATTGTTGATTGAATTAATGATTAGATGTTTTTTTTAGGGGAATTTATCAAGGCATAAGCTTATGGCTTATCAAAGGTGCAAACTCTACTAATAAAGCCCATAAACTTAGGCCAAATGGATGTGCTAATAGATGTCTCGGAAGGATTCTGCTTAATGCAATTCGCTCCCTCAATCCTTGGCGGGTTTTGGCTGCCTTATTTGGCCAATGTTTGAGGATGATTTTCAAAGTAAATTCTTGAGGTTCTAAGTAAGGATATAAAAACCATAACAGCAAGTTACACATTGAGCTAATAAAAGCAGTTGATCAAAGGAAATAGCACCTTTCACCAGCAGTGATTGATTAGCATTGATAGTGGCTGTGATAATATCCGAGATATTAGTTAATGATTTCAATCTATTTTCCAGTAATACAGCATCTTGGGGATAGACAGAAACCCGATAACGAAGAGCATCTGCTAAAGTGTTTATGTGATTATCTATTAATTTTTCAATGTTTTGTAATCTTAACTTCGTCCCCTGAGAATTATTATGGCGACGATATCCAACCGTAATACAATGGTTTCTGATCAGAGATTGATTAACACTTAACCTTAACCAAGTATAGTAATCTACAGCAGTTCCCGTAAACTGTGTTGGCCAGCCATTGATGGAATCGAGTGCTTCGCGTCGAATCACAATGGCCGAGGGAGTGGCGACAGAATTGGTAGGGAAAAAGTCCCAAGGAGCAAAAAACTGAGGATTAAGGACTGGAGAGGGAAAATTTAGGCTATCTTCATAAAAATGGGCGCAATTGGCTACACAAGCAGGAGATTGGGGAAATTGTTCTAGAATTGTATTCATAATGCCCAGGTGATCTCGATGCCAGATGTCATCCTGATCGAGAAATGCTACTAGAGGTGCAGTAGTATGTTGCAGTCCAAAATTGCGGGCGCAATGAGAACCCTTGTCAGGATTTCGTAATAAAGTGATACCTGAAAAAGACTTGACAATCTCTAGGGATTCGTCCTCAGAACCATCGTCAACCACGACTATTTCTCTCGGTGGTTGAGACTGGGAAAATACTGACTCGAGTGTTTGTCGAATCCATTGAGAGCCGTTGAATAAAGGGATAATAACAGCTACGTCCATAACCTTAGCGTTTTGATCTATAAGCCGATCATAATTCTAATTTGCTCCCAGTCGCTTTAAAAATGTGAGATGATCTGCTAAAACTGCTTCCCGACTGCGAAGACGGGCCGCTACCCAAGCAGCCCGAATCGCTTGGATCTCCGCCTGAAGATTCCGGCCACTCATTTCGTTTTTAAAAGTACGCCTCAAAACACTTAAACCGCAATTGAGCCGCGCCATCTCATGCAGAAGTTCGAGGAAGGGTATAGGGTTGCCGCCACTAATTCTCGTTACTCCACCGAATCCAACGATACGATTGTTTAAAATTTGAAAAATTTGTTCAACTGTAGCATCTGCCACTAAATCCCAAATACAGCTTTTTTGACGTGAAATCATTAAATCATTCAGTCCAATGTAAGCATAGTCCCATCCTAGCTCCCGAATTTGCTCACAATTGTCTACTAAGGTTTGAGTCTCAATTTGGACTAGGGTTTTAGCTCTTCCATTGACTAGAGAAATAAATTTATCTACCTCACTGGGAACTTTTGCCATCGGTAACATGATAATACTAGCTCCAGAATCTAGGGCAGTTTCTATCTCGTCAGAAGTATTGTTATCTAAGGGATTAATTCTTACTGTAATTGGGATGGAGATAAGTTCAGCTAGAGCAACCACATCTTCTGGTGTATCGGCGTTGATTTGGGTTGAATAGCTCATCTGTCGCTCTCGTTTACCAATCCGTTCCCAGTCTACAATGATACTATCAATCCCTACTTGCTCGGCTTGTTTAGCTAATAAAGCATCTGTGGTAAATAGAAATAAACGCAAATGGTCAATATCTGTAGTATAGTGGCTCATTATGTGGTTCCTTATAGTGATCAATGATTCTTAAGTCTTTAGCTATGACAAAGTTAACACAATCTAATGATCAATGGATAGAAAGTGTAGAAGTTTGCCCTCTCAAGTTATTGCCAAATGAAAAAGGGCGACTCATGGAAATTCAACGGGCTGACGATAAGATTTTCCCCGGCTTTGGACAAGTTTATATTACTTCAACTTTGCCCGGTATTGTTAAAGCTTGGTACAGACACACAACGCAAATTGATCAAATTGCCGTCATTGTAGGACTGTTGAAACTTGTCCTTTACGATGACCGGGAAACCTCACCCACCAGAGGCAAAATTAACACGATATTTTTAGGCGAATTGGCTCCTAAACTGGTACAAATTCCCCCCGGTATTTGGCATGGTTTTCAGACAATTGGCGAGCGGGAAGCTTTTGCACTGCATCTATCAAAGGAAATAGCACCTTTCACCAGCAGTGATTGATTAGCATTGATAGTGGCTGTGATAATATCCGAGATATTAGTTAATGATTTCAATCTATTTTCCAGTAATACAGCATCTTGGGGGTCGAATACCGTCCGCTCGATCGTTTTTAGTTTAATTCAAGGGGAAGAATTTGGGATTAACTCCCAAAATATTGCCACTTTTGCCGATAGCAAAGACCCCAGTATTCGGCGCTTTTTGGGTATCGAC
>NZ_SFBY01000406.1:0-5890 GCF_007095505.1 Microcystis sp. M_QC_C_20170808_M3Col | reverse complement strand
AGTTAACAATCTTTTAGAATCAGAAGATAGGGAGGTATTTATGGCTTTATCTCAATCTTATTTAGAGTGGAAAGAGGCGACCAAACGAGAAGGACTTCAACAAGGACTTCAACAAGGACAACGACAAATTATTGAAAATTTAATGCAAGTGAGGTTTGGAGAATTGGATGAGTCTTTGATAAAAGTTATTGATGATTTGCTCAAGTTATCACCGATGGAGTCTAGTCGTTTATTATTGGAGTCTTCACGGGAAGATTTAATCAGACGATTCCTCTCTGAATAAATTAATTAAGGTTCTTCGATTTGTGTTATGCAAGGGACGGGATTATAAGAGATGAAACCCTTATAGAGAAAGACATTGCTGCGATATTTATCAATTGTTTTCGCTCTAGAACGAACTAATCAATTAAGTCTCTTGCCAGATAAGAATTTAGTCGATTTATGCCACCCGATCGAACCATACCAAGTAACGAAGAACCAAATTAACAATCTTTTAGAATCAGAAGATAGGGAGGTATTTATGGCTTTATCTCAATCTTATTTAGAGTGGAAAGAGGCGACCAAACGGGAAGGACTTCAACAAGGACTTCAACAAGGACTTCAACAAGGACAACGACAAATTATTGAAAATTTAATGCAAGTGAGGTTTGGAGAATTGGATTAGTCTTTGATAAAAGTTATTGATGAGTTGCTCAAGTTATCACCGATGGAGTCTAGTCGTTTATTATTGGAGTCTTCACGGGAAGATTTAATCCGACGATTCCTCTCTGAATAAATTAATTAAGCTGCCCGCGCATTTAAATTGCTTGTTGAGATTAGGCAAGAGGCAACAGTAAAAGGATTGGGGGAGATTCAGCTTATCTAAGGATAAGCGGTTAAAATACGTCTTAGCTTAAACAGATTCAAAGAAGCAATAAACGGGGTAAAACGGAAGGGTATTATAACAGATGAAGAATTACAATAGACCTGAAAAGACGCTTATGATTTAGCTTTAGGACAAGCTACTTTAGAGGCTTTTAAAGGAAAATATGGAGTCAACGAATTAGCAGAAATTGTGATAAAATGCGATTATTTACCAAGCAATCTGGTTAATTTTGTGGTGATTATATTCTCTTAAATCTCTACAGATGAATTAGAATAGACTCAACGATCTAAGCATCCAAAAAGTGAAGATTTTAAATTAAGAATTATCTTAAAAAACTAGGTTCCATCCTAGCTAAAATTATCTGAATAATTCTTTATCTAATTTCAGGAAGCCAATCTTCGTCTAAAATATCAGCTAAAGTATAAGGACTTGCCGAGGATAATTTTAAATCCGTTTTCACCTCTGCCATTTTTCTGGCTTTACCATAAAGATAATCGAGACGATTAGATAAATGGTTTCTGAGATTGGTCGTTAATCTTAATTCCAATTGAGTCCTAAAACCAATTAATTCACCTCGCCAATGTCGCTCGTTATCTTCTCTTTCGCTTGACCAATACTGATAGAATAAAAGATGTTGTATGATTTGAATTACTAAACTCTCAACCGCATTTTTTTGTTCCCTTCCCAAAGCTTCTAACTCCTCAATTAAATGCTCATAGTCTAAACTATCAACTTGACGATTTTTTAACAATAAAACTGTCTTATCTAGCCATTGCTGATAATCTTCTTCATAAATGGATGATAAACTTTGTCTGGCATGACTCATCGGTTATTCCTCAATCCTTCAGAATATATCGCCATTATACACCAACAAAAAAGCCCCCCTTTCGAGGATGCCGTTTTATCTAATGATTGAGATGCTAACTGATTGAAATGCCAAAAATAGGGAGTTTATGGACTTTCTCATCAAAGTTAGGTTAGATTATGACCGTTTCTTAATTAAAAAACCCACCAAAGAAAACAGCCCTAACCCTAATATAGAACTAGGCTCCGGTACTAACGAAATCATTAGTTATAGTCATTTCAGATAAGTCTGATACACTCTAGACCGACAAAACCCTTGTGAACTCTGGGATTAATATTCTCAATTTTAATTGAAATGGCTATACCTTACTGACCGCCTTCTATTCTAGATAATCCCCTAAAAAGACGAGTTTATTCTTGATATCTTCGGCAGAGCGGGTAGCGATTAAATTAGCAATAGCTTTTACCTGTTCTCTCACGGAATATCTTTGTTTTGCGGCCACAATAATTCCCGTATGGCTGATCGAGCGCGTCATATAGGATTTATGCAATCAACAAAAATCGCCTACATTAAAAGTATAAATTACCCGACCTTGCTGGGTTGCCCAAACCAGTTGATCGGGATCGGGTAGCTGAATGTTTTTCGCTTCCCAAGTGGTAATTACATCAATCTTCAGATTCCGCAAAGCTTCCACGACCGAGCGTTGACCCGCATCTTCATCAAGGTAGAGACGGATTTGACTCATTACAATTCACCGGCTCGATATCGGGATTCCCAGTCTTCACAATCGGCTCGGTAAGCATCGATATCGGCCTCTATCTGTTCTTTATTCGCGTGATAATACGCTAGAGCGCTATAAATTTGAGCCAGACTTAACTGAGGATATTCCTTAGCGATCGCTTCGGCACTCATTCCCGTTTTATGATCCATGACTAAACTTTGAATCGTGATTCTAGTTCCTGCGATCCGGGGACGAGCATTACAAATATCCGGACTAGCAACAATAAATTCGCTAATATCGATGCCTGTAGCCATATTTTCGCCTAGAGAAGTCCCTTTTATTGTAGCTCGATCGATACATCCGAGCAACAAAAAAGCCCCCCTTTCGAGGATGCCCTTTTATCTAATGATTTAGACGCTAACTGATTGAAATGCCAAAAATAGGGAATTTATGGACTTTCCCATCAAAGTCAGGTTGATGATTGAAGCTGGAAATCGCCATCATGTTGTATAAGCAACAAGATTAATGACAATTGCTATTAAGAGTCTTTTTGGGCTTGCTTCTTATTTAATTTTCCCGTCAAGAAAGCACCGAATCCGAGTAATCCTAAACCTAATAAATTGGACGGTTCAGGAACACTTACAGTAATAGGGTTTTGGGTGACTGTTACTATTCCAGGATTAGTAAATGTTAACCCAGTAACAAAAGCAGTAGGATTAGTTGGATCGAGCATTTCCGCAGGATCGATATCACTGATGCGAAAATCACTAAAGCCAAGGGGATTAACACCCAATAAGTTGAAAGTCGTTCCTGCTAGGAGAGAATAATTGCCAAATCCGGGTAATTCCAGGATAAAGTTACTGTCGCCTTGGGGAAGAGCACTAGGGATTAAAACTGAGGCGAATAAGGGTCCGCCTGTCACTGAATAATCGTATCCTACCGACACAATCGGATCGAAAAAGATGGGGTTAGTTGTACCGAATCCATTATTACCGACGGGAACATTAGGAAAGGTAAAGCCGTTGGGGTTGCTTGGATTTGGGGTGGGGAGAAGCGGATTGGTAGGTGTTGTCCCGGGTTGAGAATTTGGGTCTCCATCTAAACTAGCAATCCAAGCTTCAGTCAGACCATTAGGGTTAGTCCCAGAACCCACAACCGTTAACCCATCGGCAGAAATTGCGTTAGCTTCGTTCAAAAACCAACCGGTTAAATCTAAACCATAATCATTAGTTAAAACCTGTTGTAAGCTCCGCATCCCTTGGGCGCTATTCCAGATAAATGCTTCCTGACCATTAACACTTTGACTGTAACCAACCACGACAGACCCATCTCCTGATACTCCTGAAGCTATGCTGAAGAAACGAAAAGTATCCACCGATGATAATAAATCTCCTAGTCCGACCATCCCTGTCTGTTGTGTCCAACGGAATGCCTCAAATGACGAATCATTGCTGCTGTAACCAACCACAACAGACCCATCGCTTGATACTCCTAAAGCTTCGCCAAAACTCGCCCACTCCAAGTTCCCTAGTCCAACCGTCCCCGTTGCTTGTGTCCAACGAGATGCGTCAAAATCGCTATTGCTGCTACCAACCACAACAGACCCATCTGCC
Organism: Microcystis sp. M_QC_C_20170808_M3Col; assembly: GCF_007095505.1. Taxonomy (NCBI): domain Bacteria; kingdom Bacillati; phylum Cyanobacteriota; class Cyanophyceae; order Chroococcales; family Microcystaceae; genus Microcystis; species Microcystis sp. M_QC_C_20170808_M3Col. The sequence goes on along the minus strand of NZ_SFBY01000406.1, from coordinate 1,886 downwards.
GATACTCCTGGGCTAGAGAAAAACCCACCTGGAAAGGAAATCCCCCCCGCTAAGTCCCCCAGTCCGACCATCCCCGTTGCTTGTGTCCAACGGAATGCCTCATTACCACTAGCACTTGTGCTCTGACCAACCACAACAGACCCATCGGCTGATACTCCAGTAGCATCGCTAGAGAAACTACCCCCCGGTAAGTCTCCTAACCCCTGAAAAGAGGCGGCTTGTGCCGGAACAGCTACCCCGATCGCACCCAATCCGATCCCTAAACTGATACAATTAGCTAGTATCTTGTTCATAACCTGATAAAAATCCAAAAAACTGAGTGATTTTTACAATGATTTTTACAATATAGATGTTCACTTTGGTTTTGTCTGTGGGAATTTGTGGCCATTTTGGATTTTCTGATACAATAATTTTTGTGGGATAAAGTGGGATTTAGTGGCAAAAAGGAGGGCAAGGATGATCAAACAAGCCTAAACTTTTGTTAATAAGGCAAGAGAACAAGCAAAAGTTTTCGCTTGTTTTTCCAACTTTAACAATATCTAATGTAAAGAACAAATTACTAAATTAAGAGGTTAATCAGTAAAAAAAGGCAAAAAATGGAAGAATTATTAGAGTCAAAAAATCTATTACTAGCTGGCAATGTTCCCGATGCCTTGCTCTTGGTAGAGGAAATGACAGAAATGAGCAAAGATGATAAGCTCAATAAGATTTTTAGCTTTAGTATTATTGTTCTATTACATCTGATTAAACAGCAAGCAGAAAAACGCAGTACACGCTCAGGTGAAACCTCTATTTCTAATTCTGTTCGACAGATTCAACGCATTAATCAACGACGTAAAACCGGAGGAAATTATCTAACAATAGAAGAATTAAAAGAAACCTTAGATGATGCTTATTCTTCAGCTTTAAGACAAGCGGCATTAGAAGCTTTTGAGGGCATATATAAACCAAAAGAAATTGAAGCTATGGTTGATAAAAATAAAATTATTAATCAAGCATTGGAGTTGATTTTAATGGATTAGGGAACAGGTGACAGTCGGAAACAAATCAGGAGATTTAAATGTCAGGAAAAGCGAAACCCAACACCCAACACCTAAATCCGTCTGAATCGGCGCTCTCCTCCTCTCATTGCTTTTTGTTGGGTTTCCTTGGGTCTATAGTTGGGTTTCCTTACGTCAACCCAATCTACTTTAGTTTCCTTGGGTCAATCCAACCGATGGTAGCAGAAGTCAAAATTATTCGTTATGTTGCTTAAAGATTAGCAGCCTGTTTAAAAACCTTAACGGAGGAAAATTAATGATTAACTTAGAACAAATTCAACAAGATATTAACCAATTACCTGAAGAAGCACAAAACTTACTGATTGATTTTATTGAGTTATTAAAAAACCGCTATTCTTTAGCAAAAAAGCCTGAGATTGAAGCAAAAATAAACCCTGAAGCTCAAAGTACCCTAGACATTTTAAAAGAATCTGGATTAATCGGTTGTATTAGTGCAGAATCAGACCTTTCTACTAATTATAAATCCGTTCTCAAAGAAGGATTAAAAGCTAAATATGATCATCGTTGATACTGGGTTCTGGGTGGCTTTATTTAACAATAAAGATCAATATCATCTAATAGCACAGCAAACCTTAGCACAGTATTCTTCTCAACCCCTAATTACAACTTGGTGTGTTTTAACAGAAAGTTGTCATCTTCTTTTACAACGTTCTCCAAATCTCTATGCAGGAGTTGAAAAACAAATAAAATTAATGAACGTATTTGAGAGACATCCCCAAAAATTTCTATTATTTCACCTTGAAAATACTCATCTAGAAAGAATTCAAGACCTTATGAAACAATATCAAAGTCTGCCAATGGACTTAGCCGATGCCTCCCTAGTTA
>NZ_SFBY01000405.1:0-14123 GCF_007095505.1 Microcystis sp. M_QC_C_20170808_M3Col | reverse complement strand
CCCCTAAGCCGAGTTTTCAAGGTGCTGTCCGCCCACTTGGTTTTCGAGACGGTCTTTTTAATTCTAACGTAAAGCCAACCTAGAACGGCGGGGTTTCCCACCCAAAATTTTCGATGATGCAGCCAAAGCCAACGGTTAGTCGAGGTGATGTTGCTCTGGTTCTCTTTCCAAAACCCACGAAAAACTTTTTCCCTATGTGGGGAAAGACTCGCCAATAGACTGGACAAGAACCGCTAGATGGGCGAGGCTATGGGTGGCCATGGCAGTAAACCGCAGACGACTGGTGGGAACGGTAGGAGGACGAATTGCGGGGGCAAAAATCCCTTTTTCTAGCAGTTTTTGCGATAATTCTAGGGCTTGACCCGGATTGGCTACCGGTAAACATAAAATCGCCGCTTCCGAAGGCAATATATTAAAATTATTTAATTTACTCTTGACAAAATTAATATTTTGGTGTAGGCGTTGGCGACGTTCCGGTTCCAGACGAATAATCTCTAAAGCCATTCTAGCGGCGGCGGTGTCGGCGGGGGATAAACCGGTAGTATAAATCCAGGTGGCGGCGCGATTGCGGATAAAGTCGATAATTTTGGCACTTCCTGTCACATATCCCCCTAAACTACCCAAAGCTTTACTCAGGGTTCCCATCTGAATTAATTCCCGTCCCTGACAACCACAATATTCCACGCAACCTGTCCCATTTTCCCCCATAACCCCAGTAGCGTGGGCCTCATCCACCAAAACCATACAATTATACATCTCGGCTAGAGCGAGAATTCCCGCTAGGGGACAGATATCCCCATCCATACTAAACACTGTATCGGTGAGCAGTAAACAATGACGATAGTGATGACGGTGGGTTAATAACTGATTTTCTAAGTCTTCGAGACTATTGTGCCGGTATTCTTTCACCGTAGCGCCGCTTAACTTGGCTCCATTTTTGAGGCTAGAGTGATTGTATTGATCGCCTAAAATCAGGTCTTTCTGCCCCACTAAACAGGTAATTGTCCCCAAATTGGCTAAATATCCCGAACTAAAAACGATCGCGTCTTCGCTATTTTTAAAAGATGCGATCGCTACTTCTAAGTCTCGATGAATATCTCGGTGTCCACTCAATAGACGCGAGCCGGTGCTTCCAGTTCCATAGCGTTGTGTCGCTGCTATGGCTGCCGCGATCATTCTTTCATCGGCTGCTAATCCCAGATAATCATTGCTGGCAAAATTGAGCAGCGATCGACCCTCTAATTCTATAACGGCTCCGCCCCGGCCCTGAATGGTTTTAACCCTTCGATACCAATTGGCCCGATGGAGGGTTTTTAAGCTATCCTCGATCCAAGAGTAAGGATGATTCATGAGCAATTGATCAATATAGCGGTTAGCTAGGGTAAAATAGCCGGATTGTTGCCGAAAAAGGCTCTTTTAAGGGTTAATAGCTTCGTAAAAACGACAATCTTGACAGGGACCTGGGGGGTTAATCGCACAGCGCAACAGTTCGGATCTAGCGTTAAAACGACAACTAGCATCCCCCATCACCCAACGTCCTTCAATCAAACTTTTTTCGTTAGGAGTGGGTGCAGTTTGTACATAAAGGGATATTTTGCGTAAACAATAGCCACCAATCTTGTATTGATACTGGTGGTGACGTTCCAAAACCGCATAGGTTTGTCCTTTTAAGGCCAAATAATTACCCGGTTGTGGCATCCAATCCAACTGTATCTCTCCCAAACTTTGCCGCGGATGGGTCAGAATAACCTCCGTTGTTAATGAATCTTGCTCCATGATTATCCCTGTATTCTGGGCTACCTTTGCTCAATGGTAGCTTAGATCTCCGAGTCGATTAATAATTAGGGTCTGCTGAAAAAGTTTTTCGGTGGGGGTTGGGGGTTGGGGGTTGGGGGTTGGGGGTTGGGGGTTGGGTGTTAGGGGTTGGGGGTTGGGGGTTGGGGGTTGGGGGTTGGGGTGTAGGGTTTTACCACCTGAATTTTCCCCCTGATCACTCCCATGCCGGGTACTTTTTGATTGACAAAAAGTCTAAAAGTCTTACCCAACAAGGTTTTTATATTTATTCAGCAAACCCTAATTAGATCTCCTGCAAAAATCAAAAATCTTCCGTTAGGTGAGGAGACCCCGAGACAGAAGACTCCGAGACAGGGGGAGAAAAAAGACAAGAGACAACTATCCTAGAATTGCCAATTTCCCGATTAAAGTAGAAGATAAACCGCAGGATTTTTCCGAGAATTTACTTTATGGTTTACCCGATCCCGCCTGAAGATAATCTACCGCAAAAATTTCCGAAAATTCCCTTAGATCGTCGCGCCTATGCTTTCCTGATCGACTTTGCCTCGATCTGGTTTTTAAGCTCCTTTGCTAATAGTGCGCCTGTACTGCAACTCTTCCTTTTTCTCCTGATTTGGTGGTGTTTGCGGGTGTTATTGGTAGCGCAGAATCAGGGTCAGAGTTTAGGCCGTTGGGCCTTGGATATGAAGATCATCGATCTACGACTTCAGCGTTTACCCGGAATTTTGGAGTTAAGCAAACGAGAGGCGATCGCTGGTGGGGGGGCAGCTTTAATGATGTTAGGGTTAAATACTTTTTTTGGCAATCCTTTAAGTTTGATTTTACTATCTTCGCCCCTTTTCGCCGATTGTGGTATGGCGATCGGTGATGAGCAATTTAACCAAGCTTTCCACGATCGCATCGGTGGCACGATTGTTATTCCCACCCGTCGAGGTTTTTCTCTCGATCTACGTTTAAGAAGGCTTTGGTATCAAATTAAGGGCAGAATGAGAAGATAAATACCAGTTATCAGTGATCAGTTATCAGTTTTAAGTTTTAAGTGAGCAGTATTAAATAGCAGTTTCCCAGTATCTTTTCACTGTTTACTGTTTACTGATCACTGAAAAAGGCGGGATCGGCCGGGATCGAACCGGCGGCCTAGCGCTTAGGAGGCACTCGCTCTATCCAACTGAGCTACGACCCCAATTTTTTCCCTAACCATGATAAGCCATCCACGGCTAAACTGTTGATTGCCGTGGATTATTTAGGTTTTTTTTTTGGGGGGGTAATCTCGACTAATCCAGCAGAAAACGCCTCGATACCCACCTAGTTTCTGTTTTATGGTCGTGACCTTGGCAGTATGTTAATTTTATTTGCCCTTGAGGGCTTTTTGAAAATTCTTGCGGTAGGCGGGATTAACAGCCAACAGCAGCGGCCAGAACAGTGTTAGAGCTAGACGATTGGGTAAACGGGAACTAAAATTAGTGCTTCTGTATCCATTCCAGAATTTCCAACCACCGGCACCATAAACAATTATTAAGATAAAAATAACCAGTCTCATGCCATCTCATCCTTAGATTTAGACAATTCACATCTCCTATTTTAAGCTTTGGTTTTGCCGACTTGGGAAAAGAAAATATTGTCCTCAATCGGGGGGACGGTGTTAGAATGCCGGTTAGGGACTAGCTCGATCGATGTCGGGAAACTAAAGCCAGAATTTGAAAAAAATATTTAAAAACGGCGAAAAGATAGCCTTGGGAGGAAATTATGCGAGCGGTATTAATGGCAGGTGGTTCAGGGACAAGATTACGTCCGCTTACTTGTGATCTTCCCAAACCGATGGTCCCGATTCTCAACCGTCCGATCGCCGAACATATTATCAATTTACTACGAAAGCATGACATTACCGAAATTATCACCACCCTGCACTATCTCCCCGATGTCATGCGCGACTACTTTCAAGACGGCAGCGACTTTGGGGTAAAAATTACCTACGCTGTGGAGGAGGATCAACCCCTAGGCACCGCAGGATGTGTGAAAAATATTGCCGAATGGTTAGATGATACCTTTCTGGTGATTAGTGGCGATAGTATCACCGATTTTGACCTGCAAAAAGCGATCGCATTCCACAAAAGTAAAAACTCGAAAGCAACCCTTGTCCTGACGCGGGTTCCCAATCCGATCGAATTTGGGGTAGTGATTACCGACAAAGAAGGCAGAATTCGCCGTTTTATCGAAAAACCATCCACCAGCGAGATTTTTTCCGATACCGTCAACACCGGAACCTATATTCTCGAACCAGAAGTCCTCGATTATCTCCCCTACAAAGAAGAAGCCGACTTTTCTAAAGATTTGTTTCCGCTGCTGCTGCAAAGGGGCGAACCTATGTATGGTTATGTGGCCGATGGTTATTGGTGCGATGTCGGTCATCTGGAGGCCTACCGAGAAGCGCAATACGACGCTTTATCCGGCAAAGTTAACCTAGAATTTCCCTATCGAGAAAAATCCCCCGGGGTGTGGGTCGGTACTAATACCTATATCGATCCTAGCGCCCACATTGAGGCCCCGGCCATGATCGGCAATCATTGCCGCGTTGGTGCAAATGTTCTGATCGAGAGGGGTTCGGTTATCGGCGATAATGTCACCATCGGTGCTGGTTCCGATCTGAAACGTCCCATCCTCTGGAATGGTGTGGTGATCGGGGATGAGGTCAATTTAGCCGCTTGTACGATCGCTAGGGGAACCAGAATCGATCGACGGGCCCAGGTACACGAAGGTGCGGTGATCGGACAATTATCGATCGTGGGGGAAGAAGCGCAGATCAATTCTGGGGTCAGAGTCTGGCCGAGTAAACAGATCGAATCGGGAGCCATCCTCAATATTAACCTGATTTGGGGAAATACTGCCCATAAAAACCTCTTTGGTCAACGAGGAGTATCGGGTCTGGCTAACATCGATATCACGCCCGAATTCGCCGTTAAACTGGGGGCAGCCTACGGTTCCATCCTCAAACCGGGGTCAACGGTAATCGTCTCCCGGGATCAACGTAGTGTCTCGCGCATGGTCAGTCGATCGCTGATTGCCGGTTTAATGTCCGTGGGGGTTAATATCCAAAACCTACAAGCGAATGCTTTACCGATTTCGCGGACTTTAGTGGCTAAATTAAACGTAGTCGGTGGAATTCACGTTCGCATTCATCCCGATCGCCCGGATTTTCTCTTAATCGAGTTTTTAGACGAAAAAGGGATTAATGTTTCCAAAGCGAGGGAAAAGAAAATCGAAGGGGCCTATTTCAAAGAAGATCTGCGACGGGTGGGAATGCAGGAAATCGGCAGTATGTCCTATCCGGCTGATATTCTCGATAATTACCGCAAAACCTTTGAAACTCAGCTAAATGTGGAGGCTATTCGCAATAGTGGTTCCAAAATCGTCATTGATTACGCCTACGGAGTCTCAGGGGCAATTTTACCAGAATTACTGGCCAAATTTGGCTGTGATGCCGTGGTTCTCAATGCCAGTTTACGTCAGAATGCCCTTTCCATGCAGGAAAGAGAGTTACTAATCCATCAATTGGGCCATGTGGTGGAGGCCCTGAAAGCGAACTTAGGCGTACAAGTTTCGGCCAACGGGGAACAATTAGTCCTCGTCGATGAGAGTAGTTTATCGATTCGCGGGGAACAATTAACTGCTCTAATGGTGAATACAATTCTGACCGCCCATCCTCGCGGTACAGTGGTAGTGCCGGTTCATGCTTCTAGTGCCGTGGAACAGATCGCGCGTCGTCACGATGGCCGGGTGGTGCGGACAAAAGCCAGTCCTAGCGCTTTAATGGAAGGATGTCAAACCAATCCTAATGTGGTTTTAGGAGGATCTGGGCAAACTGGCTTTATTTTTCCGCAATTACATCCCGGTTTCGATGCCATGTTCAGCGTGGCGAAACTTTTGGAGATGTTAACCATTCAGGAACGTTCTCTAGCTCAGGTGCGGGCCGAGTTACCGCGCATTTATAATAAAAGTACGGCGGTGCGCTGTCCTTGGAAAGTAAAGGGTTCTCTGATGCGCTATCTGGTGGAAACTCACGCTACCGATAATCTAGAGTTGATCGATGGGGTGAAGGTGATTAATCCCCTTAATGATGACTGGGTATTGATTTTACCCGATGCTGGAGAACCTTTAGTGCATATCTACGCTAACAGTGAGCAGCGCGAATGGGTCGATCGGACAATTAAAGAATATCGTCATCGTGTGCAGCATTTCGTCGAACATTACCAAGGCGAAATAGTGATGATTTAAGAGTTTTTTACCCCATTAGCCTGCGAAACTTGACTATCAGGTTTTTTTTGACCTAAAAGGTGGCGTAGCCCTGTAGATGCTCATTTTTCCTGTAAAAGCAAGGCGATTCGATCGGCCGCTGCCTCACCGGTGCGGATCGCTCCCTCAAAAAATCCCGGCCAGCGATCGGCCATTTCTGTTCCGGCCCAGTGAATCGGTCCGACGGGAGTAAAAAGAGCCTCGCCGAAACTTGTCCAGACTCCGGGGGGCATAAAGGCGGCATAGGCTCCACCAGTCCAGGGATCCCCGGGCCAATCCACCTCATCGTAACTGATCGGGAAAAGGGCTTCTTGACCGAAATAAATAGCTAAATCCGAGAGGACGGCGGCACGGCGCGCTGGGCCACTCATCGAGCGCCAACGACTATAGCGATCGCCAACTAGGAAGGTGGCGATTACCCCCACGCCAGTTTCGGGATCGGAACTATCAGCACAGAGTTCCAACCATTGACAATTGCCTTGGGCAAGTCCGGCTAGTCCCTGTTTTCGCCAGAAAGGTCGCTCATAGGAAATCAGGACTTTAGCGCAGCATCCCATCGGTACTCGTTGGGTTAGTTGTTCTCGCTGGGGTGGCATCGGTGGATCATAAATAATGCGGCCGGCAAGATGGGGCGGCATGGCAATGATGGCAAATTTGGCGGTAAAAGTGTTCTGGCTGGTTTCTATGGTCACGCCGGCCGAGTCATAATTAAGGCGAAAAACCGGTTCCCCCAGTCGAATTCGCTCTCCTAACTCCGCCGCGATCTTGTCGGGAATTTGTCCCGCTCCGCCATGGATCAGTTCGGCTTCTGGATGTTCGGCTTGAGCGGCGCAATTTTGTCCCCAAAGAACGTGCAGCAGTGAGACTTGGTGGGGTTCGGCCGGCCCGAGAAACCCCACTGCACGCGCCATATAAGCAAAATACCATTGACCAAAATCTGTGGTGGTGTTTTCTTCAATCCACTGGGCAAAAGTTTTACTGTCTAGTTTTTTGGTGTGATCGTTGCTTTGGGGATAACCTGAAGGTAGGGTTTTGGCTAGTTCTTGAAAACGCGCCCATGCTGACATCGCATCTTGCCATTCTGCCGCGCCGATATCGGGTACTTCTCCCTCGTGGAAACCCTGAAAAAAACCGTTGAATTCATAGCGTTTGTTGTTGAACACTAGGACGGTTTTTCCCTGATTGGGAGAGGGAAAACGACGTATTTTATACTCCTCGAGGAGGGCCAAAAAACGCTCTTGGGTTGGGCCCACCCACTGACCACCTCGATCGATCCACTGTCCGGAGGGGAGATATTGACCAGACATTCTACCACCGTAACGATTTTGCGCTTCGATCACCAGAACTTGATGACCTCGCCTCTGGAGATTACGCGCAGCGACTAATCCTGCTAATCCTGCCCCGACAACGATACACTCATAGCTAGTCCACTGGAGATTTGTCATGATTTTAGCCCCACAGAATATTTTATAATTAACAATTATTATTCTCCCCGATTTTTCCCTCAGTTTCTCTATCCATTGGCTCTTTTGATTAAATTATCTGCTGCCATCAATGTTTGATCTTCTTAGCGATCGCTTAAGCCAACACCTAGAACAAATTGTCCGAGAAAGAAACCCTTTTTTCTCTAGTCAAGGACATTTTTATGTGCGAGAATACCTGCGGCAAGAGTTAGGCAATTGGGGAAAGGTTGAATCACATTTTTTCCCTTTTCAGGGAAAAGTTTACGAAAATTTAATCTTGGATTTGCCTAATAATAGTCAAAAACCCCCGATTTTAATTGGCGCTCATTATGACACGGTGCCGGGGTCGCCAGGGGCCGACGATAACGCCACGGGATTAGCGGTATTATTAGAATTAGCGAGGTTTTTTGGGGAGAATCAGGCTAATTATCCAATTCGTTTAATTGCCTTTGATCTAGAAGAATACGGATTACTGGGGAGCATTGCCTACGCAGAAAAATTAAAACAAACTAAGCAGGATTTAAGGTTAATGTTATCCTTAGAAATGCTCGGTTACTGTGATAAAAATCCCCATTCTCAAAAATATCCAGCTTTTCTAGAATATTTTTACCCCAACACCGGGGATTTTATCGCTTTGATTGGCAATCTCAAAACCCGCGAGGATTTAAAGTTTCTCAGTCGAGTCATGAGAGAAAATCAGACTCCCTGCGAATGGTTGCCGGTAATTTTTGCAGGTTATATCGTCCCCGATACTCGACGCAGCGATCATTCTCCTTTTTGGAGTCGCGGTTATTCGGCAATTATGGTGACAGATACGGCTAATATGCGTAATCCCTACTATCATAGTTCTCAGGATACAATCACTACTTTAGACTTAAATTTCCTAGCAAGAGTCTGTCAAGGACTTTGTTTGGGATTGCAATCTTTACCGATGAGATAAAAGCAGACCATGGAGAAATTTTTTCCAGCACATATAAGCAAATTTGTCAAGATGCTGGAAAAATTTTCTTTGCTTTTGCGATCGATTATCGATAGCGTTTTCAGAGAACTTCTCCGAAGACGTTTTCGCGGCACTAAAGCTCTGCAAGAATTATCACTTTAAGCGGTGACATTTTCTGTTTCTGCTGGTTGAATTTCCGGCATTTCTACTTTAATTAAACTCACTCTAGCACGATAAAGTAGTTTTTCCCCATGACGATAGCCCCGATAACGAACTATAACGGGTGTACCAATTGCTGCTTGACCATCGATCAATTGATGGATTTGCGGATCGTAACCGACATGATCACCGACACTGTCAATTGGTTGCACTCCCCAGCGCTCCAGTAACTGCATAATCGGTTTAACTAGGGAGAGGATTTTGACGGCTGCTAGGTTGGGATTTTTGCGGGCAACGGCCTCGGCCGTGGGCCATTGAACTAACCAAGATTCGATCGCTTCGATGCTTTGACGTTGAAATTCTGCGGCTAATTCTTCTTTTTGCTGGTCTAATTTTTGCTGTAAATTTTGATACTCTTGTTCGAGAATTTTTGATTCCCCTGAACGATACTCTGTCCCCATCGTCGGGATTTGAAAATGAGCGAGGAGATCGCTAACTGGCAGCTGCAGCGCATTAGCTAATTTCACCAAAGATTCAGAGGATAATTTGGCGATTAAGCCATGGCGAACTCTCTGCAATTGCCAAGAAGATAGACCCGATAACCGACTCAATTCTTCCAGATTTTTACAGCCAATTTCTGCCATTAACTGCTCTAATTTTTGCCGATGATATTTATATAAGGACTCATTCATGGGACTTCTCAGCTTAAGCGATGTGTTTAGCTAAAACGGATTTAGGAGCGCGACGAACTAGACAGAGAATTGTTTCTTTACCGAGACGCTGATGAGCTGCAAAGCGATGGCAACCGGAAAAACCGTAGTAGTTACCATCCACTTCTAAAACATCGATCGGTTCTCTTAATCCCTCCTCAGCGATCGATTGCATCAACTGATTAACTTTTTCGGGATCGGTTTGTCGCGGTAAAGGACGACGAATTTGGGACAGAGGAATGTTTTTAATTTCCATAGTGTCTTCACTATAGCACATTTAGGCTAAACTGAAGATAAGTTGACTCGGTTGCTGATGCACTGGTCCGCCTCGGTGCTGGCAGTTTTCTGGCCACAGACAAGATTTTATCACCCAATCCTCTCATTTTCTGACTATGACTATTCCTCCTATCAATGAAAAAATTATCCGGCAAAATAGCACCAATGCTTCCTATCAGCGCGGTCAATATTATTACGATAACGGTGCAGTTATTTCTCTTTGGCAACGGGGGCAAAATCTGCAAGCTTTAGTGAGTGGTAGTGAGGTTAAACCCTATCGAGTTGTCATGGATTTTAACCAAGATAATCTTGAGAATGTCTGCTGTTCCTGTCCCTACGATTACGAAGGTTGGTGTAAGCATATTGTGGCGGTTTTATTAACCTGTTCTCGTCAACCAGAATTAATTATCAAAAAAGCTTCTCTAGAGGAGTTAGTGACATCGATCGATGAAAGTAAATTAAGAAAATTGCTTAATCATTTAGTGGCTAAACACCCAGAAATTATCGAGACAATTGATAAATTTTTATTTCCAGCTACCCCAGTTAATAAAGCGGGAGGGAAGATAACTATTAATGTCAAAGCTTATCGTAATACTGTCCGTAATGAACTGCGGCAATCCCTGCGAGCGATCGAAGAAGATTACTACGAAGAAGACCCAATTTCTAATGAAATTTATGCCCTAGTGGATGAGTCCCAAGATTATTATCAAAAGGGAGAACCGGATAATGCGATCGCTATTTTAGAAGCAATTATTAGCGCCTGTATCGAGGAATGGGATAATTTAGAAGATTACGGTGCTGTTAATGATGATTTAAGTGCCAGAATCGATCGAGTTTTAACTGCAGCAATTTTAAGTAAAGAATTTAATCCCCAAGAAAAGCAAGATTTAAGGGAAAAGATCGAGCAATGGCAGCATGAATGGAGTGCCGATTTTGAGATGAGTTTAGCAGCCTTACAACAGGGATGGGACGATCCAGTTTTAGAGAAGATTTTACGAGGAGAATCGGCTAATTTTTCAGAAATGTGGTCAGGGAATATCCCCGATTATGCCCAAACATTAACTTCTATTCGCTTAGAAATTTTCGAGAAACAGGAAAAAGATCAGGAGTATTTGAATCTAGCTTTAGCTTCAGGACAAGTGATAGAATACCTAACTAAGTTAGTCTATCTCGATCGCATTGATGAAGGGATGGCAGCCGCAAAAAACATGATAACCAAGAACGATGAAGCTTTCTTTTTTGCCAAAGCTTTACGGGATGAATCCGCTCCAGAATCCGCTCTAATAATTGCCCAGATTGGTCTAAATTTGCCAGGAAATTATTATTATCAATTAGCTCTCTGGACAAGTGAACTAGCGCAATCTTTAGGGGATATAGATACAGCTTTGGCTGCTAGAATTAAGGCATTTCAAGACCAACCTTCCTTTTCCCATTACCAAAAAATTGAGTCTTTAGCTGGGGAAGATTGGCCCGATTTAAAATTAGACTTGTTAGATTACTTGCGCGAGTTTAGCGGTGGACGTTCCACAGAGGCTAAAATCGATATATTTCTCCACGAAAATTTAGTTAGAGATGCAATTGAAGTGGTTTCTGGTAATTCCTATGTGCAGTCTCACCTAATTTGGCGGATAATGGATGCGGCTGCTAGCGTCGATCCTAACTGGGTAATCGATCGCGCGCGTCCTCCTGCGGAAAAGATACTCGACGAAAAAAAGGCTGATCGCTACGAAGAAGCGATTAAATGGCTGAAAAAAGCTCGTAATGCCTTTTATATGTCGGGAAGACGGGAAGAATGGCAAACTTATCGGGAAAGTTTAATTAAGGAACACGGACGCAAATCGAAATTTATGGGGTTATTTAAACATCAGGATTTACAATAATTTAAGCTTGTGGCGGTCAGTTATCGGCTAGAATCAGGCTGTTTTTAGCTTCTAGAGCGGAAATTGTCCTAATCTTAGGCCTAGTGATATTTTGGGGCAAAGTAGAGTATAATAGAAGGTTGGTCTAAACTTATCTCCAGACTACTTATACTGAATATTCATTGTCAAAAAATATGACTGAAACTATTCGCTTTTTGATGTGTTCTCCCGATCATTACGATGTGGATTATGTGATTAATCCTTGGATGGAGGGCAACATTCACAAATCTTCCCAGGAAAAAGCTAGGCAACAATGGCAGCAGCTTTATCATATTCTCAAAGATCGGGCGCTCGTGGATTTAGTCACACCAGAAAAAGGCTGGCCTGACATGGTTTTTACCGCTAATGCAGGTTTAGTTCTGGAAAAAACTGTCGTTTTAAGTCGCTTTTTGCACAAAGAAAGACAGGGAGAAGAACCCTATTTTAAACAGTGGTTTGAAGATAACGGTTTTACGGTTCATGAACTGCCAAAAGATTTACCCTTTGAAGGTGCAGGAGACGCATTATTAGATCGGGAAGGACGTTGGTTATGGGCAGGATATGGCTTCAGAACCGAGTTAGATTCCCACCCTTTAATCGCTAAATGGCTCGATATCGAGGTTTTATCCCTACGTTTAATCGATGAACGTTTCTATCACCTTGATACCTGTTTTTGTCCCCTTAGTGGTGGCTATCTTCTCTACTATCCCGATGCTTTTGATGCCTATTCAAATCGGTTAATTGAGTTAAAAATTCCCGAAGAAAAACGCATTATCGTTGAAGAAGCTGATGCGGTTAACTTTGCTTGTAATGCAGTGAATATCGGTCAAGTAATCGTCATGAATAAAATTAGTGACGATTTACAATATAAGTTAGCTGCAAAAGGCTTTGAAGTGGTACAAACTCCCCTGACGGAATTCTTAAAAGCAGGAGGAGCCGCTAAATGTTTAACCCTGCGTACCACGGAACCCTTAATTCCAGACCATCACGCTAATGTCACCATTGAAAGTCGCATTCTCCAGTTAGAAGGTCATCTCCTCGACGCGGGAATTATGAATAAAGCTCTCGATGTTGTAGTAGGAAACGGTGGCAGTTTCAAGGTTTTAAACTTCACTTTGGGGATTGAGCGCCAAAGTACCTCCTCAGCAGAAGTGCGCGTTTCTGCACCCTCCCACGAGGTAATGGAGGAGATCATGGTACAATTGATCGACCTCGGTGCGGCCGCTCGTCCCCAAGAAATCTGTGATGTCAATACCGCAGTGGTGACACAAGATGGGGTCGCTCCCGATGATTTTTATGTCAGCACCATCTATCCCACGGAAGTGCGGGTGAATTGTGAATGGGTGCGGGTGGAAAATCAACGCATGGATGCAGCCATCGTCGTCACTGAAAGTCCGGAAGGCAAAACGGCGAAATGTACTCTCCTGCGGGATTTAAAAGCTGGCGATCGCGTTATGGTGGGAGTTGAGGGCATCCGTACTATCCGACAGGCGGAATCCCGGGAACAACGCAACAGCACCCAGGAATTTACCTTTATGGGTGCGGGGGTTTCCAGCGAGCGCCGAGTCGAGTTAACCGTCGAGCAGATTGCCTGGGAAATGCGTAAAATTCGCGACCAAGGCGGTAAAGTGGTGGTAACGGCAGGTCCAGTGGTCATTCACACCGGAGGAGCGCAACATCTCTCCCGTTTAATCCGCGATGGTTACGTTCACGCTTTACTGGGAGGGAATGCGATCGCAGTTCACGACATGGAACAGGCGATCATGGGTACTTCTTTAGGGGTAGATATGCAGAAAGGTATCCCCGTACGCGGTGGCCATCGTCACCACCTGAAGATTATCAACCTCATCCGTCGCCACGGCAACATCGCCAAAGCTGTATCGGCCGGGGTATTGACAAAAGGCGTAATGTATGAATGCGTCAAGAATAATGTCCCCTTTAGTCTAGCTGGTTCAATTCGCGATGATGGTCCGCTTCCAGATACGGAGATGGATTTAATTAAAGCACAGGAAGAATATTCCCGCTTAATTCAAGGTGCAGACATGATTCTCATGCTGTCTAGTATGCTCCATTCCATCGGTGTGGGCAATATGACACCGGCAGGGGTAAAAATGGTCTGTGTCGATATTAACCCGGCCGTGGTGACAAAATTAAGCGATCGAGGTTCCGTAGAATCGGTAGGTATCGTCACCGATGTGGGTTTATTCCTGAGTCTGTTAACCCAACAGTTGGATAAATTAACCCGTCCCTTGGTAGAAACGGTTTAAAACCGCAAGTAAATCCTCTAGAGACGTTTCTAGAAGCGTCTCTTTTTTAATTATAGTCTATCAATGAACCTTCTAAAAAACAAAGAAAAAATCCGTTTTATTGACCTCTTTTGTGGTTTGGGAGGATTTCGAGTCGCGATTGCACAAGTTTGTCGCCAAAAAAACTTAGCATCTGATTGTGTCTTTTCCTGTGATATAGATAAAGATGCTCAGGCAATTTATCACGCTAATTTTGGCGACAAACCCCAGGGAGATATTACCGAAATCGCTGCCCTAGACATTCCCAATCATGATATTTTAATGGCAGGATTTCCCTGTCAACCCTT
>NZ_SFBY01000404.1:0-3295 GCF_007095505.1 Microcystis sp. M_QC_C_20170808_M3Col | reverse complement strand
CGATTTTTGCCAATTGTTTTCGATCTAGAACTAGCTAATCAATTAAGTCTCTTGCCAGATAAGGATTTAGTCGATTTATGCCACCCTATTGAACCATACCAAGTAACGAAGAACCAAAAAAGAATTAGATTCGGAGAATGAATCAGCCCTACTAGGGTTGGGGGGGTGTTGCCCTTTGCCTCTTGCACTCTTGCAAGAGTGCCTCGTCTGGCCCAAGCAATTTAAATTACGAACAGCTTATAGGACGTTTTTGAACCACCAAAAATTAATTATGCAAGAGGTTTAATAAATAAAAGGGCATCAGCAAATGATACCCTGTGGCTGAATATTTAAGTAGTTACAGATTTGATCCTTATGATGAAGTATGCTCTTGTGTGCGCTCGTCTCCTGACTCGGAGAATTCTGACTCCCGAAAACGAAAACTTTATACTTCATCATTAAGATAAACCCCCTTCTTAGGCGGTGCGTTTTTTCATACTACCTAGTTCTCGAATGCCTAACCAACCGATCAAACTATAGCAAATCGATAGCAACATACTTTGAATACCAATTCTTAACCACTGTTTCAAAGCCTCCAAGTTAGCTTGGCTTTCTGCCTGTTTTCGCCGATCTTGCAGCTGAGTTTGTAGCTGATTTTTGATCTCATCTAATTTCTGTTTAAACTCCTTCGGTTTTTTGGATAAATCCCGTAAATTGGTTAATTGATCTCTTTGTTGACGGAGGGTCTGTAACTGTTCTGTGCTGATCGGTTGTCCTTGGAAACGACCAGTTTCAATCACTTGAGTTCTCTGAGAGATCTGCTGGTCTAATAGTTGGGGATTTTGCGATAGAGTATTTATCTGGGCCAAGAAAGCTTGAATTTGTCCCTCTCCTTGGTCAACACCCTGTTCAATTTGAGTCAAAGCGTTGTTTTTAATCTGGTTGATATTATTGATATGAACAGGAATCATCAACAGAAAAACTAAACCCAACAGTGTGGAAAGAATAAAAATCGGCCAACGCAATTCAAAGCGGGATTTTCTAGGAATGACATCTCTATTGTTAGAGTCAATCCAGTAAGCGATTAAAACGAGAACGATACCCAGGAGAGGAACAATTCCTCGATCGACAAAGGTGGTGACGAACCCTACCTGCCATTGGGATTGACTGAATCGATAGGGCAGCGGCAGGATAAACCCATCCAAAAGGAAGGAAATAATGAAAACCAATCCCGTTAATTTCAGGGACAAAGAAGTAAAGCTGTTCATCGCTGTTTCTGTAATGGTATGTCAATGAATAGATTCATTAGCCTGTTTAAAAGTTCTCCCTGGGGGTTCCCAGAAGGATTTTGCCGAGAGGCACTCTGACAAACTGCAATTTCTAATTAACTCTTGCTTGACCTCCTGCCCAACACTATGGTTAAATCGTTCTGCTTGTCAACCCCCTTCGAGAATCGACTCTAGAAATATTACCTCAATATGGTATCGGTAAACTTAATCCCTTTCAAAGAATAAAATTTTCCCAAGCTCTCAGATGAGTCCTGAATGGTTAGCCTATAGTAAAGACAGCCCCCTGAGTTGATAACAAAACCCATGCAGAAATTGGTGGAAGTTTTAGCTGATAAACAAGCTCTGATCGCAAAATCTCTGGCGCTGGTTCTGGAAAAAATCACAACCAGCCTCGACCAACAGGACTATTTTACGATCGCTCTGTCCGGCGGTAGTACCCCGAAACCTCTCTACGAGGCTTTATCCTCTCAACCCCTCGACTGGTCAAAAATTCACGTTTTCTGGGGAGATGAGCGCTACGTTAGTCCCAAGCATCCTGACAGTAATCAACGCATGGCCCGGTTAGCATGGCTCGATCGCATACCGATCCCGGCCGCTAATATTCATCCTATGCCCACGGATGACCCCGATCCCCAGCTGGCCGCCCAAAAATACGATGATCATCTCCGCCAATGGTTTGGGGTCAATTCTCCCGATTTTCCCGTTTTTGACCTGATTTTATTGGGAATGGGCGATGATGGTCACACCGCCTCTCTCTTTCCCCACACGGCAGCTTTAACGGTGAGCGATCGCTGTATCACCGTCGGCGAGAAAGACGGCAATCCCCGCTTAACTTTTACCGTTCCCCTGATCAATCAGGCCCGTTGTGTGATCTTTATCGCTGCCGGCGAAAGTAAACGCCCCGCTCTACATGAGATTTTCTCTGCCTATGGTGACTCTTTCTCCTATCCTTCTCGTCTCATCCACCCCCCGGCCGGGGAATTATATTGGTTACTCGATGCGGCCGCTGGTTCCTCTTTTGTCTAGGGGATAGGGGAATGGGGAAATGGGGGAATGAGGGAATGGGGAAATGGGGGAATGAGGAAATGGGGGAATTTCAACTAAAACCCTAACACCCCAACACCCCAACACCCCAACACCATAAAACCCCAAAACCCTAACACCCTAAAACCGAAACCCTAATCTGCTTTTTAACTTTTTCCTTTTTCCTTAAAAATGATCGTTTGTCCTAATTGCGAACATACTAACCCCGATGAGGCCAGTCAATGCGAGGCCTGTTACACTCCCTTGCCGCGGATGTCTTCCTGTCCTAGTTGTGGGGCAACCATCCAAACTGATGCCACCTTTTGCGGTCAGTGTGGCTACAATTTACAGCCTAATTCCCTTGCCATGGTGGCAGCCGAGGCCGAGGCCGAGGCCGAACCGGAACCGGAACCGGAACCCGTCCCACCAGTCCCTACACCCACCGTCGCCTCGATCGCACCTCCTCCTGTTGCTCCTCCACCAGTTCCGGCTGCCACCCGCTTACAGACGGAAATAGCTAGTTTGCAGCACCTGCAAACCGATAGCAAAATTGAATTACCCCTACATCTATCGGTAATTCATATCGGCAAACCTAACGATCGCATTCCCCCCGATATCGATGTTTCCGGTTTTCCCGATTCTGATATCGTCTCCCGGGTTCATGCCGATATCCGCGTCGAAGCGGGCATCTATTACCTCGAAGACAGCGGCAGCGCTAACGGAACCTACGTTAATCACAATCCCCTACCCCCCGGCAATCGTCATCGTCTCCGGGCTGGCGATCGCATTTCCCTCGGTAAAGGGGACAAAATGACTTTTATTTTCCAAATGTCCTAAAAGGGGACAGGTGTTAGGGGTTAGGGGTTAGGGGGTAGGGTTTTAGGGTTTTAGTTGAATTTCCCCATTTCCCCATTTCCCCATTTCCCCATTTCCCCATTTCCCCATTTCCCCATTTCCCCATTTCCCCATTTCCCCATTTCCCCATTTCCCCATTTCCCCATTTC
>NZ_SFBY01000403.1:0-3649 GCF_007095505.1 Microcystis sp. M_QC_C_20170808_M3Col | reverse complement strand
CCGAGAAATCTTTACTTTTAAACAGATGTTATCGTTTTTGAGACAGGCTATTGATAGATTATATCAAGTTGTTGATACTATCTATTTACCCTCTGGTTAATCACAACCAGATTTTTCTTAGTTTTGTTATAAGTTTTCTTAATATTTTTTGAGAAGCTTTTTGTATCAAACAATACCAAACATTATGGCGATCGCCTTAAATCCAAACTTTTGCATCTACTGAAAATTACCCTTATTTGCGTTCGATCAGCTCGAATCTTTCGTTGATCGAGAAAGCGGCGCACAGAGAAGGTATAGACAACTTAGCAACGATTTAGGGACTTTCGGGCGAATTATCTGTCAGTCTTTGACTGTCTAAGATGCTTTTAATAGGGTCAAAAATATTATCACTGCTAACAATTCAGGGGAAATATTCTGGAGCAAAGAACAGCAAGACTTAATCCAGGAATAAAGTGATAATGCGTAGCTATGCGCTACAATAAATCAAAGGAATTGAGGTATTGATTATCGCAAAGTATGTTCAACCCAGAACCGCAGCAGAAATGCTTGGAGTCCACGTCCGAACCCTTGTCAAGTGGGAGCAGATATAGCGTTTCTCATAAAGATGAAGTGTAACCTAATGTAGTCGTGCAAAATAAAATGAGATGACTATTCAGGAGAAGACAGGTCGCGGAAAATCTGGCTGGCAATGGCTGCACTCCGGCGAATTTGTTCAATTTCGGAAAGACTTTGCCAATTTTCGGTTTCTATATTGGTTTCGCTCTGGCCATTACGCATAGTATAGGCGTAGGGACGAGCAAAAACCTGTAAATCTTCTGGAGACCATTGGGGAAAGAGATCGCTAAGACAAACAACAAGGCGATCAAGCTTGTCTAATTGACTATCAACTAGATTTTCAGCGCTTTCTACTAGACGATTTAAATGTTCGGCCGGCAATAAAGAGGCAAATTTATCAAAGATATTAGACCGGGGTGAAACGGAAACTGCCGGGAATTTTTGGTGTAAACTATTAAAGAATCTATCAGCTTCTGCCTCGATCGCCGTCGCTTCTAGGCCTTCACACAGAGAAAAGGGCGTTTCTGTCAGGTCTAAGGGATCATGACTCTCAACAGCGGTTACACCCCAGGGATAGGTGACTTCTTCTTCGATCAGGATTGCTAGAAGTTCTGCGGTAATCTGTTCGGATAGGGATAAATGGCTCATAAATAACAATCCATGTTTTAGCCTTTGTGGTGTTCAATGAGTAACTACATCTCGGTTTTGACAATTTCCGAAGCTACAAACAGACTCTTGGTGCAAGTCAGGCAGGAGGCACTCTTGCCATAGGGGCAATAATTAGGGTTGGCTGAATATCAGTGAAACCCTTGCTAGAAAAGGGTTATGGCAATTTTTTGTCCCCAAAAGTGCCAGAAACAAACGTTGAGAAATCGATCGGAGGGACTCAAAACCCTTACACTTTCATTGGCGAACGCAAAGCGCTCGCAATGCGAGAACACAAAGGGTTCCGCTTCGCATTGCGCGAGGTCATTGTGTTATTCTGACTTCCCCGACCGACGACCGACTCGGAGACTCCTAACCCCACCAACAGACTTATTCAGCCAACCCTAATTATAGCGCTTTTCACGTTACTGAGGTATCGACAAGTTTTGCTAACAAAGGGTTTAAGCCCCTTACCCATACCTCATTCTGATGAAAACTGCTATAATCTCTTGGTTTTTTCTTCTCCAGACTCCGAGAAGACTGGCACCTTACTGCTGCTCACTCCTCCTCTAGAGGTCTATTGATAATTAGCCAATTTTTGACGACGAAAATCTCGCGGTGATAATCCTGTCCAACACTTAAAAGCGCGAGTAAAATGGGCGGGATCACTGTAACCTAATTCCCTGGCAATATCAATTAATTTTATCAGTGGTTCCTGCCGCCACAAAACTGCTTGCTCAAAACGAATTTTTTACCCTACCTGAGTATAGGTTAAACCTTCTTCTCCTAACCTTCTCTGTAGAGTACGGACACTGATGCCAGGGATTTCTTTGGCTAAGTTAATATCGAGATAACCGTTGGGTAAAAGAGGAGCAATCACCTGTTTTAAAGAGCCACTTATATTCTGTGTAGGAGAGGAAGAATAGAGATTTTCCCGGTCTTGTTGACTCGGTTTATTATTTAATGCCGGGGGCAATTTAAGAGGTAAACTCAGAACCCACATTCCGCACTTCAAACACACTTCAAAATGTAGTATGAGCAAAATATGATGGAAGTCACACCCAAAAATGAAACCAAACCGAAATTTAAGCAAGCCTCAAGAATTTACTGAAAGTGAAACTTGTTAAAAACTTAAATTTAAACAGGATAAAACTCAAGTGATATGATCATGACTCATAACACTTTGTTTTTGATTAATCTTGATTTTCTGGAAATTTAGCAACTAGATTGGCTTAGTTGATGAGATAATATTTTTGACAATTAATCGAAAAATATTGAAGAATATTAAGAATTTTATTAGTTAAATTCCTAACCATTTTTTCACCATTAATTACCAGCACATGGATTCCTTGTAATTCTTGAAATATCCATCTCATTGTCGGTCTATTTATCAGGTTTCCTAATTAATTTTTAATCATTTCTCCGCGACTCTGTAGCTCATTCCTGAGCTTTCTTTGCCCAATGCTATAAACTAACAAACATAATCCCATTAACATTTCCATTGTTTCAATTCTTTGAGGGGTTTTCAAAAATACACTATCGGCTAAAAATAAGGGGTCTTTGAGAAACCGAAAACCCCGTTCACAAGATTGTTGCGCTTTGTATTACCTGAGCATTTCTAACGAAAACCTTTTTGATACAATTGGTCGTAAATTTTGGTAAAAAATGTATGGCGAAAATCGGAGGTACGAAATCCAACTTCTAAAAGAATCATGGCAATTTTTATCCCTTCTAGAAAATTGGTTGCTCCAGCTAAAACCTGTAGCTCATAACCCTCTGTATCCATTTTGAGCAGGTCTATCCTATCTATTCCCTGCTCTTGACAAAAATTATCTAAGCTATCAATTTTAATTGCTTCTGTTTTGTCGGTGGATTGGCCTTGATTCTCGCCTATGGGCCAGTTTAAGGCATCGGTGAGGGAGTTTTGTTGAGAATTAGAGTTTAAAATAATTGTTTTTTGTGAAGGTTGCTCACCTAAAGCGATCGGAAAACAGCGAATTCGCTGATTATTAGCAAATTTTTGAAATAATTGGGCAAAAGTTTCCTTGATTGGCTCGAAACAAAGAATATCAGCTTGAGGAAATTTTTGATGAAAGTAACTGCCTGTTTGTCCAATATTCGCCCCGACATCAAAAATAATCTTTGGTTGCTGGTGATGACAAATTCTTTCTATCTCAAGGTCGCGATTCATCTCCCGTTAACCGCTACGCAGTTTAACGGGAGATGAATCGCGACCAGAATAAAACTAACGTGGTAGCGTTTCCAGTTTCGGGGAGTTTTGGTTCTCGACGTATTTTTTTAGTTGTTCGAGGGTAACGCCGCCACAACTAGCCACAAAATAAGCTCCCGTCCAAAAATAGGGTTTGTTGTAGAAATACTTTGCCGCTAAGTACGGAAATTCTTTTCTAATTAAGCGACTACTAACTGTTTTAAGGTTAGCGATTAGTTT
>NZ_SFBY01000402.1:0-8393 GCF_007095505.1 Microcystis sp. M_QC_C_20170808_M3Col | reverse complement strand
TTGGCTAGTCCCTTGCTCAGAACTGCTGGTGCGGATAACTTAGTTTATTTGTACTAAATATTTTCCTCAATTTAATTTTTTATTCAGTCCCTCTCGATCGCCTGGTCGATTTTGGGGTAATCTTAGATAGTCAACAACTCAGTTCCCTCTGATCAATAATAATTTCTAGTCAGCTTGCTCCCATCCCCGATTCTTTCCTTAGCTTTTTGCCTGCCGTTGTATCGATCTATTTTGAGCAAGAGAAGCTGAGAACCTTTGTGTCCGTTGATTTTGAACTTAGCTTGTGTCCGTCTGGGCCAGTTTTCCTAGCCATTGCCCCATAACTGATATATTTCCTGAAAAACTGGGCAATCTAGGACTAGACAGCATCGTGATAAGGGGGGATAAGACCTTGGACTCCGCTAACGCACAGAAAATTCTCGGCTATTTCATCGAAGAAGCAAAAGAACACCTGGAAACTTTGGAACAGGGGATTTTAGACTTAGGCAATCTCGTGAACAATACTGAACAGATGAACGAGATGTTTCGTGCCGCCCATTCCATCAAGGGGGGGGCGGCCATGTTAGGTTATAGCAGTATCCAAAAAACTGCTCACCGTCTTGAGGATGCTTTCAAAATACTGAAAGAAAATCCCATACAAGTGGATCAAAAATTAGAATCTTTGTTCCTCAAGGGTTATGATCTGCTTCAGATATTGATCGATAAGCTGCCCGGTCCATTAGGTTTGCAAGCCGAGGAAGCTAATGCTATCGTTAAAAAAGGTGAACCTACTTTTGCCGAATTACAGTCCCATCTTAACTATCTTCTCGACAAAAAAAAATCTACCCCAGCTATTGCAGCAACCTCTTCTATCTCCATCAGCGTCAGAGATATCCTCAAACAGATGTTACAACTGTTCAAACAGGAAGAAACCAGTGCTTCCCGTCAGCAATTACAAAAATTAAATTTATCTCTGTCTCAATTGGCTTCAGAACAGCAAAAGTGGCAATATTTAGTTAAAAATGCCCAATCAGCCCTGGCTAACCCCAAACATTCCTACCGCACTCTCGCCCCGGTTATTATTAAAGAATTAAAACAAGCTAGTGATTTATTGGAATGGGGTTGCGGGGAAGAAATCACCGTCAGTCAAGAATTGCAGTTATTAGCCACCGCCAAATTACCACAAATCCTGATCACCCTAGAACCGGAATTAGTAGCTAGTACCCTGCTGCAAATGTTTAATCGCCAACAGGTCTCGCAACTGGTACAGTTATTACAAATAAGACGTTGACATCTGCGCTGGTGTAAAAAGGTGGGGGATTCCCGGGAGAATAAACTTAATTGTTTTTAATTTTGGTGAGTTAGGAAGATATGTAATTAATTGTGCGCCCACCGAGGTGGCAATAATTCTAGAGGGTGAATTGGGATAGAGCCAAACCGGAAAAAGCTAAGATATGGCAAGATAAAAACTTAATGCTGACGGCTGACCAATATCAGACCTGATGCAGTATCTCTTTAGTCACCGGTCAAGCTGGGATTTACTGAGAGTAAGCAATCTGCTAGAGTTTTAACGTTCGTTAAATTTCTCGGGCAGAGAAAACAAACAAAACCATAATGGTGTTAATGGGTGTGTGGAAGTGCTTAAAAATCTCAATTTTTCGGGGCGATATTCCTCGCTGGCCCTGCTGCTGGCTATTTTCGGATTATTTCACGGGACGGTAATGGCCGAAGAAGAACCGCAAGAAACGGTTTTTCCCCGCGTCGAGCAGATAGTACAGTCTCCTCCTGCGACGGGAGAAACTACGCCACCCGTGGCAGCACCGCCGGAAACCCCGACGGAAACCCCAAGCCCTGCAGAAACTCCCACAACAGCCCCACCGGTGGCGGCGGAGGAGTCGCGAGTTTTGGTGGCCGAAGTGGTAGTACAGGGGGCCGATCGAGAATTAGAAAATCTAGTTTATAATACCATTCGCACCCGACCAGGACGAAGCACGACTCGATCGCAACTGCAAGAAGATATTAACGCCGTTTTTGCCACGGGCTTTTTTGCTGATGTGCGGGCAGTTCCCCAAGATACGCCCCTAGGGGTGCGAGTCACCTTTGAGGTGCAACCTAACCCCGTTTTTCAGGGCGTACAGATTCAAATTGCCCCGGAAACTATGGACAAATCGATTTTACCTGCCGGGGTGGTCGAGGAAATTTTCGCTAGTCAATACGGCAAAACCCTGAATTTGCGGGAATTACAGGCGGGGGTAAAAAAAATCAATGACTGGTACAGCAAAAACGGCTATGATCTGGCCCAGGTAATCGGTGCGCCGCAAGTCACTCCCGATGGTCGGGTGATTCTGGTCATTTCCGAAGGTTTAATCGAAAAAATTCAAGTACGCTACTTTAACGTCGAACAGGAACCGGTCAAGGGTAAAACTAGAGAATTTATCATTACTAGGGAAATGCGCCTAAAAGCGGGGGATATTTTTAACCGCAATACGGCCCAACAGGATTTACAGCGTGTTTTCGGTCTCGGTTTATTCGAGGATGTGCGTCTGTCTTTTTCTCCCGGCAGCGACCCAAGGGAGGTGATTGTTAACGTCGATGTGGTGGAAGGTAATACCGGTTCCGTGGCTGCTGGGGGTGGTATTAGCTCGAATGCGGGCTTATTCGGCACTGTAAGCTATCAACAGCGCAATTTTGGCGGTAATAACCAAACTTTAGGGGCAGAAGTCCAGTTAGGGGAACGGGAATTTCTATTTGATCTGAATTTTTCCGATCCTTGGATTGCCAAGGATAATTTCCGCACTTCCTACACGGTGAACGTTTTCCGGCGACAGTCGATTTCTCTGGTTTATGATGGGGAAAATTCCTCGATTCGGACGCTTAACGATAATGATAGTCCCCGTATCGTCCGGACGGGTGGCGGTATTACTTTTGTCCGTCCTTTGGCCCCCGATGTGTTTACGAAACCAAAATGGGTGGTTTCCCTAGGCTTTAACTATCAACAGGTACAGGTGCAAAATGCCAATGGTGACATCTCCCCCCTGTCTGCACCTCTCAACGGTTTTGGCAGTCAACAACTGGCTTTTAGTTCCTCTGGGATCGATGATATACTTTCTCTAAATATTGGCGCTATTCGAGATTTTCGCGATAATCCCCTGCAGCCCACCAGTGGTTCTTTCCTGCGTCTAGGTTTAGAACAAACTATTCCGGTCGGTTCTGGCAGTATTTTCGGCACTCGTGTTCGGGGTAGTTACAGTTACTTTATCCCCGTTCGGTTTATTAATTCCTTTAATCTCTTTGAAACCGATATTTTTAAAGGTCAGCAATCCCTCGCTTTTAATGTGCAAGCAGGGACAGTATTAGGCGATTTACCCCCCTACGATGCTTTTATCGTTGGGGGTAGTAACTCTGTACGGGGTTACGCCGAGGGAGAAGTGGGTAACGGTCGCAGTTATTTCCAAGCGACGGCCGAATATCGTTTTCCCATAGTAGCAATTATTGGGGGGGCGTTATTTGTCGATTTCGGCACTACTATTGGTTCCCAAGGGGATGTCCCCGGTCAACCCGGGATTGTCCGGGGTTTACCCGGTACCGGTCTCGGTTACGGTTTAGGTGTTCGGGTACAATCTCCCGTCGGCCAAATTCGGGTTGACTACGGTTTTAATGTCGATGGTGGTTCTCGTCTCCATTTCGGTATCGGGGAACGATTCTAATCAGTTATCAGTTATCAGTGATCAGTTATCGATAAATTTAGTTCTTTTTGTTGTTCACTGATAAAAGCTTTATTACTTAATAATTATGGTTTCTACTATCGCTAAACAATTTGAATTATCGGGAATTGGCCTGCATTCGGGGGAGATAACCCAGGTGCGCGTCTGTGGGGCAAATCCGGGGGAAGGACGTTATTTTGTCCGCAGAGATTTAGCCAATCAACCGATTATTCCCGCTCTAGTTTCTTCGGTTTACCAAACGACTTTATCAACGGAATTGGGACAAGGAGAAGCCAAGGTTAGAACCGTTGAGCATTTATTAGCGGCCTTAACCGCTTTGGGGGTAGAGGATGCTCGCATTGAGGTGGATGGTGCGGAAATTCCCCTCCTCGATGGTTCGGCCAAAATCTGGGTAGAAGCGATCGAAAATGCTGGTTTAGATAACTCTTTTTCTCCATCAGATTTAACTATTTCTCAACCGATTTGGTTGTACGAAGGAGATGCTTTTGTGGCGGCGATTCCTTCCCCTGAATTACGTTTTACCTACGGGATCGATTTTACCTATAAACCCATCAGTAATCAATGGTATAGTTGGAGTCCTGATCAGGAAAGTTTTAGTCAAGCGATCGCATCCGCCCGGACTTTCGGTTTTGCCGATCAAATTGAATATTTACAAAAGGCTGGTTTAATTAAAGGAGGCAGTTTAGAAAATGCTTTAGTCTGCGATCAAAATCAATGGTTAAATCCTCCTTTACGGTTTGAAAATGAGCCAGTAAGACATAAATTATTGGACTTAATTGGTGATTTGAGTTTACTGGGAACTATTCCCACCGCTCATTACATGGCTTTTAAAGCCAGTCATAAACTTCACGTTCAATTAGCTAAAGCAATTCAGGGTTAACTAATTAGGGTTTGCCGAATAAATCTAAAAACCTTGTTGGATAATATCTTTAGGCTTTTTTGAAATCAAAAAGTGGCAGCCATTGGAGTGATCGGGGGGGGAAATTTAGGCACTTTTTCCCTGAAAATTAGGTAATTGACCACCTGAAAATGGGTAAAACCCGACACCCGACACCCGACACCCGACACCCGACTTCCCACTTCCCACTTCCCACACCCCGCTCCCTATCCCCGAACATTTATCAAGACTCCGAGCGAAAAATCCGCGTTTGTTCACACAGCTTAATTAAGAGTTGTAACTTTTAATGAACAGGAAGGGAGTCTAGGGCTGAGAGCTTGCTATAGTGAATCCTAGCCGTTTTTTCACGGCTCGTCATTATCACCTCAGAGCCTTTACTCGTCTCAATCATCATCCCAGAGTAAAATCAATAATCCCTATGGTCAGCACGATCCAAAAACCAGAATTCGAGGAAATCCGTCCGGGTATAAAAGTTCCCGCTAAAGAAACGATCCTCACTCCCCGCTTCTACACCACTGATTTTGAAGCGATGGCGGAAATGTCGATCGCCGCTAACGAGGAAGAACTGAAAGCGATTTTAGAGGAATTCCGTACCGATTATAACCGGCATCACTTCGTTCGCAATCAAGAATTCGATCGCTCTTGGGAGCATATTGATGGCGAAACTCGCCGCTTATTTGTGGAATTTCTGGAAAGATCCTGCACGGCCGAATTTTCCGGCTTTCTTCTCTACAAAGAACTCGGCAGACGTTTAAAAAACAGAAATCCCCTCCTCGCAGAATGCTTTAACCTCATGTCCCGGGACGAAGCGCGTCACGCTGGATTCCTTAATAAGGCTTTATCGGATTTTAACCTCTCCCTTGACTTGGGATTTTTAACCAAAAGCCGTAACTACACCTTCTTTAAACCGAAATTTATCTTCTACGCCACCTATCTTTCCGAAAAAATCGGCTACTGGCGCTATATCACCATTTATCGTCATCTCGAACAACATCCCGAAGATCGGGTTTATCCGATTTTTAACTTCTTCGAGAATTGGTGTCAAGACGAAAACCGTCACGGGGACTTCTTTGATGCGATCATGCGCGCCCAACCTGATATTCTTAATGATTGGCGCGCTCGTCTCTGGTGTCGTTTCTTCCTGCTTTCGGTCTTCGCTACGATGTATCTCAATGATACTCAGCGTTCTGGTTTCTACGCCATTCTCGGTTTGGACGCTCGCGAGTACGATAAGTATGTGATCGAGAAGACCAATGAAACCGCCGGCCGCGTCTTCCCGATTATTCTCGATGTGGATAGTCCTGAATTTTATGATCGCCTAGAAATCTGTGTTGGCAATAACGAGGGATTACGGGCGATCGATAGCGAAAACAGTGCCGCACCGGTTAAATTCCTGAAGAAATTGCCTATCTTCGCCTCTAACGCTTGGCAATTCCTCAAACTGTACCTGATGAAACCGATTCGGGTCGATAAATTAGCCGGTAGCGTCCGTTAAAAAGTTTGTTTTCTTGAGACATGGTGAGGGTGGGTTAAACCACCCTTTTTTTGTCGATAAAATTCTTAAGAAAATCCTCTAACATTTCTATCCTCGCTAGACTGGATCTGTAGGGGTGTTAACTAGCTTTTTACTTTTTACTTTTTACTTTTTCCTGTCAAAAATATGGCTATTTATAGTGAATTACCCACAGGACAACGTCTCTATCTCGATAATCAAGGGCTGCAGACGATTGTAACTCTCGCTAGTGGTGCAGTGGGACAACAACAGCAGTCTAGCAGTAGTTTTGCTACGGGAGTTTGGACAAAAGAACCCCAAATAGAGATAATTCCCCAAGGGGCAATTATTGAAATTATCACTGAAACTGGATCCCACAGAATCCAAATTCAAGGAAGCAGTATCGGTTTTTCCTCTCCTCATACCTCTGGAGTTTCTCAGTCCTCTCAATCGACCACTGCTACCAGTTTCTCCTCCTCACCGATGCAACCGATGCAACCGATGAAAATGGGTAATATGTCGATGAATTTTGCCCCTATGGAAATGGAGATGGGAGATATGAAAATGAGTATGGGAGACGCAAAAACCGTCAGCAAAGTCCGATTTTGTCGTCAATGCGGGGCAAAAGTAGCGGCAACCGATCGCTTTTGTAGTAGCTGTGGTCATCAGTTACCCCAGACAAAGAGTTTTTAGAACGACGGGGTTTTAAACCCAATTTTCCGATAAAGCCGTCCTAAAAGGACGGGGTTTCAGAGCCAATTTTTCGATGAACGATCAACGAGATATTAACAAACTCAACGCTGGCTCTGTAGTGTCAGTGCGAGGAAGCATCATTGATGTCTATTTTTCCCAAAGGCTGCCAGAGCTTCATAGCCAACTTCAGGCGGGAGAAGATGGCAGTGTAGCGATGGAAGTTGTTGCCCATCTTAACCCGCAACTGGTACGGGCCATTTCACTGAAGCCAACAGCCGGTTTAGCTCGCGGTTCTCCAGTCATCGATACGGGTCATCCCTTGCGAGTTCCAGTGGGCGAGAGGTTGCTCGGCAGGATGTTGAATATATTTGGGGAAACAATTGACGGACAAGAACAGATAGCTGATGGAGAATGGCGTTCAATTTACGCAAATCCGACCCCCCTATGCGAGCAAACCACTAGCTCGGAGATTCTCAAAACCGGTATTAAAGCCATAGACGTGCTTGTCCCGTTGGAACGGGGGGGGAAAGCAGGATTATTTGGCGGAGCGGGCGTTGGCAAGACGGTTTTGATTACCGAAATGATTCATAACATCGTCAAGCAACATCGGGGAATTAGTATCTTCTGTGGAATTGGGGAGCGATGTCGGGAAGCCCTAGATTTATATCAAGAAATGCGCGGAGCCGGGGTTTTGCAGAATACGGTGATGATCTTTGGGCAGATGGATGAACCGCCTGGTGTCAGATTTCGCGTCGGACACGCCGCACTGACGATGTCGGAATACTTTCGCGACACGGCCAAACAAGATGTCTTACTGTTAATTGACAATATTTTCCGCTTTATTCAGGCCGGTTCAGAGGTATCGGGGTTGATGGGACAATTGCCTTCGCGGGTAGGGTATCAGCCGACATTAGCAACGGAACTCGCAGAGCTAGAAGAGCGGATTGGCAGTACGGCTACGGGCGCAATCACCTCCATTCAAGCAGTCTACGTCCCGGCAGATGACTTTACAGATCCGGCGGCTGTTCATACCTTTTCCCATTTATCGGCATCAATTGTACTCTCTCGCCAGCGAGCAAGTGAGGGGTTTTATCCGGCGGTGAACTTACTGCAATCGGGCTCGAAAATGTTGATGCCGCCTATTGTCAGCGAGCAACACTATCGCATCGCCCAGGCAGTGCGGCAAACTCTGGCGAACTACGAAGAACTCAAGGATATTATTGCCATGCTAGGATTAGAAGAACTTTCACCGGCTGACCGCCAGATTGTAGCCCGAGCCAGACGATTAGAAAAGTTTCTCACCCAGCCTTTCTTTTCTACCGAACAGTTTACAGGAATAGCGGGTAAATTTGTCGAGCTAGAAGCGGCCTTAGCGGGATGCGATCGCATTCTCAAAGATGAATTTTCGGATTATCCAGAGAAGGCACTTTACATGATTGGCACGATTGATGAGGCTGTAAAGCTGTCACTAACCCCGCCCTAAAAGCGACGGGGCTTGCCTAGACCAATTTAGGCGACGCAAGTAGAGACTACCGCACCGAGACACAATCTGGCACAGACCTCCGAATACTTCCCTAGTTCGGATTCCCTCTCAGCTTTATTGGTA
>NZ_SFBY01000401.1:0-13380 GCF_007095505.1 Microcystis sp. M_QC_C_20170808_M3Col | reverse complement strand
AACGCTTGCGGAGGCGGTCTGGTGGGGGTCGTTCAGTTAAACCTGTTTGATCTAGTCAAGAGCCTATGAACCAAGAATCCCCCGCTACACCGCGCGAGCGGTTAGCGGGGGAGAGTCAATGCTGTTCCATAAAAGTCCGCACCGTACCATCGGAACCAAGCACCAGACGCAATTGGGGATTACCGGGGACATCGAGGGGAGAAACAAAAGGTTGATTGAGCAGGGGCATATTAGTGCGATCGAGATAGATTTTCGCCGCCTGTCCCAGGGGAATAATCTGTTTTAGGGAACCATCCTGATTTAAGACCAAACGGTACTCTAGAGTATGCTTGAGACTTTCCGGCGGTTGCCAACGGGATTGAAAATATTCTCTGGTTTCTGCCACTTGGGGAATTGTATCTAGTAAATTCGTCTCTGGGGCTTTAGCGGTGCTTGTGGGCGGTTTGGTGTCTAAATTGGCATTTTCGGGGTTAATAGGGCTTAGAGGCGGTAAATTGGGCAATTTTGGCGGTGCTGGAGTCGGATTCATCGTGGTGGGGGGAACATTTACCAGTGCATTTGTACCCTGAGCACCGGTGACGGGGGGGGCAGTAATCGGGATTTTCTGATTATTCGGTTCAATTACGATCGCCGTGCCGCTTGGAAGCGAACCCGTGACTGGTGGCGGCGGTAAAGTGGGCGGCGGAATCACCAGGGGGACGCTAGAGGGGCGAACTGGGGCTGGAACGGTTCCCACGGGTGGCGGTGGCGGTAAAGGGGTTTTATTGCCCAAATTTGCCGGTAACTGCGGGTTTGGGGCGGCCGTTCCCGTGGGGGGTAAAGGCAGCGTTGGCAAGGGTTGGGGAATCTTGGCACTATTGGGATCGATGGTTAAATCATTGTTGGCTAGTTCTTGCTGTTGATAAAATGCGATCGCTATTCCCCCGATAGTTATTAGGGCTGAGGCGATTAATCCCGTCCACATCAGGGCATTTTTTCGAGTTTTCTGGCGAATTAATGGGGGTATTAGGGGGCTTTCATGGTTATATTCCCCTAAAGCATTGGCTAGATCGAATAATTGCGATGTGGTTAATTCGATCTCCTGTTTATCCCGATCGGTTAGCAGGGAACCTAAAAATAATTGATGCTGGAGAAGTCCCCGACAACGGAGAGAGGGTAAGGAGGGGAGATGGCTTTCGGGGGAACCACTAGCCACGAAAGAGAGGGTAGAAACAGGACTAGAGAGTAAATTCTGCACATAATTAGCGACAATTTCCCCTAGTAGTTGTAATTGTGTGCGATCGCCTTTGATCGTCACCTGTTTTTCCTCACTCAATCTAGGATCATCAAAGCGCAATTGAAAGTGGGCATCGTTTAAGACATTTTTACCCAGCCAAACCGCTAGAGGCGAACTATTTCCCCAAATTTCTAGGGTACAGGTGGGGGGTGTATATTTGCGAATTAGATTACTCATTTTTAGTTATCGGTGGGAATTATGAATTATGAATTATGAATTATGAATTATGAACTGGGAAGCTTTTTTTCAGTGATCAGTAAACAGTAATCAGTAATCAGTGAACTGAAAACTTACATCTGATAACTGATAACTGATAACTGATTCAAGGCTGATAGCCTTTTTACTTTTTACTTGCCAAAAGGGTGTGCCAGAGAAGGAGATGACTGCGGTGGCTGCTGTAGAATAATAAATCGATTAATAATTTCCAGGCTAGGGAAGTTAGGCTAGAATTGCTGAGATTATTTTCCGATATTTCTGGGTATTTTAAGCGAAAATTATCGATATAATTGCCCAAAAGCGTGGTTTTTTGGGGTTCTTGTCCTTGAGTTCCCACTTGTTCCAAGAGAATTACGGCGCGACGGATTAACTCTTGCTTTTTTTGGGCTAGATGACAGAGGAGGAGAACTAGAGAACGGATGTCCGCTAGGGAGAGGTTTGACTGGGGTTGCCAGTAGTGGGCAACTAGGCGATCGCTTGTATCCAGATCTAAGGCTAATTCCTGAGCTGCTTGGGTGATAGACTCGGAGTCTAAATTAGCTAGAGAGACTAAAGCTGCCAAAATCAGGTTTAAATAGCTATTAATATTCTCTAACTGCTCGTTACTGGGTGAGATAGCTAGGGGTAAATCCTCACCCATGGGGGACTCGGCAGACTGAGGCATAGTCAAGGACATAGATAATAAGGAATTGCCAGCAGAAAAACTTGGGTTTAGGAGAAAAAATCACTGGTTCTAAAGTGTAATAATAATTTAGATTGTTCTTTTCTTGCACGTCCGCTCACCGATTGCCTCCCACCCAATGAGTTTAGAATCCGCTACCGATGAAGTTATTAAGCAAAATTTAGAACAATTTCTAATTGTTTTGTCCGTTTCCCTGAGTGTGGCCACGGTTTCGAGGATTTTTAGCTGGTTTCGCCAAATTCCTTACACCCTATTGTTAGTGATAGTCGGTTTAGGTTTAGCTTTCATCGATATCCGTCTGGTGAACCTATCCCCCGAACTGATTCTAGAAATTTTTCTGCCCCCTTTGCTATTTGAAGCCGCTTGGAATACGCGCTGGCGAGATCTGAAGGATAATTGGATTCCCGTCAGTCTTTTCGCTATTGTCGGCGTAATTATCTCGATTTTCGGGGTTGGCTTTGCCCTCGATGAATTGACCAATTTGCCCCTATTTACGGCATTATTAGTGGGTGCGAGCCTTTCTTCTACGGATCCCGTCGCTGTTGTCGCTCTTTTTCGCGAATTAGGGGCCAGTAAAAACCTCACCGTGCTTTTGGAAGGGGAAAGCTTATTTAATGATGGGGTTGCTGTCGTCGCTTTCGCTCTTTTGGTGGAAATTCCCCTCGGTGCTAGTGGTCTATCCTTAGAGACAACTATTAGCCGGATTGCCGCTTTTATCGGTATCGGGGTAGGAGTGGGTTGTTTAGTGGGTTTTGGTATCTCCTATCTGACTCAACGTCTGGATTTACCCCTAGTGGAACAGTCTTTAACTCTTGTGTCCGCCTACGGTGCTTATTTATTAACCGAGGAGTTCGGGGGTTCGGGGGTAATCGGAGTGGTGACTACGGGGATTATTTTAGGTAATTTTGGCTCTAGAATTAGTATGAGTCCCCGTACCCGCCTATTAGTCACGCAATTCTGGGAGTTTCTCGCTTTTTTTGTCAATTCGATCGTTTTTCTCCTCATCGGCGATCAAATTCGTCTCTCCAGTTTAGCCGATAATCTCAATTTAATTTTTATCACGATCGCCGCCGTGGTAGCGGCCCGTTTTCTGGCTACCTTTGCTTTGGCAACTGTTAGTAATGCCTTGATGGAAACTAAAATTAATTGGCGGGAAAAAACGGTTTTATGGTGGGGAGGTTTGCGTGGTTCCGTTTCTATTGCCCTAGCTTTAAGTGTGCCGGTTATTTTTCCCAATCGTCAGGATATCATCGATATCGTTTTCGGAGTTGTTCTCTTTACCCTTTTGGTTCAGGGATTAACTATTCAAACTTTCCTATCGAGATTAGACCTGATCGGTGATCAACCAATTCGAGAAAACTATGCGGAACTTTTAGCCCGACGGGTAGCTTTAAAAAGAGTTTTAGACTATCTTTCTAAGTTAGATAAATCTCCCGATGTTGCCCCCGAATTTTTTAGTTATGAGCAGCATCTCGTCAAAGAAAAATTAAAGACTGTAGAAGCGGAAATACAATCTCTCAACGATAGTTATCCCCAATTACAGCTATTAACAATGGAACAACTTCGGGAAACCCTCCTAGATATCGAAGCTGATACCTACGCTGAATTTATTCGATCCGGCCGTTTAACTAGCAATTTATCCCCCGTCCTCCAAGAAATTCTCGCTGAAAGTAAAATCAGTGAACAGTAGGACTATTTTGGGGTATATACAATCAATCTCAATTCTCCTAATGATCGACGACTGGCTCCTATGACAAAAACCCCTCCAATTAATGAAAGGGTTTTTGTGGGGTTTTATGGGGGATTTTAGGAGACTTTTGTAGTTTCCTTTTCTGTCAATTTAGATGACTTCAGTTTGCGCTTCAGGGTTGAAGCTGTGCCTAGAGTGCCGAGAGCAAGGAGACTGAGAGTTGAGGTGGGTTCAGGGGTGGAGACAGGATTAGTTGCTACGTCGAACTGAAAGTTATCCCATCCGAGTCCGGCAGGATCAGTAACGTTATATATTCGTATAGACGAGACATTACTAAAGCCAGTTAGGTCAACGAGATTTGGTACAAAAGGGTCATTGAATCCCAAAATATTAACGGTTACAGAAAATAAGCCGTTTTCAAACACATCAACCAAGGCAACTACACCACTAGCATTGTCTCCTACCTGGTAGAAAGATAGATTATTAACTCCGCTGCTAAAGGTAAGTATCGTCTCTTGAGTACAGTTGATTCCCCCTGCTGTAGGTGCAGTACAAATGAAGTTATTTCCGAAACCAAGGCCGGGCTGAGTGGTTACTTTGTTTACGAACCCCGCATTTGCGGAGAATACTACGTCAGAGAATTGATTCGTTACGACGGTTCCGTTGGGCAACCCCTCGAAGCCTATTGATGCGGCGAACGCATGAGTTGCTCCTGTTAAATCAATTGCGATCATTCCAACGGCTGCCAATGAGACCTTCTTCAGTACATTTACATTTAAACTCATAATTTTTAGAACTGCCTACAGTACGATCGCCTCCCTCGTAGCTAGGTCAAGCAACAACCCAACCCAAGACAGAAGGCAGATGACAAAAGAACTCACATTACCCCCCAAAAAAACTGTATCTTAGGCTACATCTTATAAATCTTTACATTTCCTTCTTAATCTCTATCAAGAAAACTCAGAACAGTAGTGCGATCTCGCGTAGCGAGCGCGTTGCGACCGCACCAGCCCTAACTTGTCCCCTCACCTCTGAAAACCGATGTTATCCTTAAGGTATTCCCCCAAAATCCTCAAATCAAATCGTTATGAACAATGCTGACCTAGATACCAATTCTCCTTTGTTGCAAACCCTTCAGACATTACCTGTCCAACAACAACAAGAAATTCTCGATTTTTTGGAATCTATAGTCAATCAACACCATCAAACCCAAATAACCCAAACAGGTAGAATTGCAGGATTATATCAAGGTCAAGGCTGGATCAGCGATGACTTTAACGAACCCCTAACCGATGAACTCTTGCCGCCAACTTAACCCATGCAACTTTTATTAGATACCCATAGCTTTATTTGGTGGTCAATTAACTCAGAAAAACTATCAGTAACTGGGCAAGATTTGTTATTTGATCGAAATAATCGCTTGTTTTTAAGCGTTGCTAGTGTCTGGGAAATGCAAATAAAACTGCAACTGGGAAAATTACAACTTAACCCATCCTTACAGGAATTAATTAAAAATCAAATAACCATTAATAATCTAGAAATACTTTCTATTGATCTAGCTCATATCTGGACACTAGCAACCCTTACCCACTATCATAAAGACCCCTTTGATCGACTTTTAATATCCCAATCAATAACCGAAATTATGCCGATTCTGAGCATTGATGAAATATTTGACCGTTACCCCGTTCAAAGAATTTGGTAAATTTCCCAAAATGTGAGGCGATCACCGCTTTTCTAGTGCGATCGCCCCCTCGCAGCCAGGTCAAGCAACAACCCAACCCAACACCAGAGGCGGATGACAAAAGAATACACATTACCCCCCCCCCCGCACTGTATCTCAAGATACAATTTAATAAATCTTTATATTCTTCTCCCTGGCTTAGGGATTCATAGGGAAAGGAGTTTCAGGTGTTTTCCCCTGTTTTACCCCTTCGCAGGCGACCTATCGCCTTCCGTGAGGGATTGTGGCGCGGTATGTGGGATTCGCCTTTGCGTTCTCCCTTGACTGCCCCTCAACTCGATCGCTAACCAAATTAAGTACGATTACCTCGCACCAACCAGATGATAGACTGGGGATAACAGAAATAACTGAATATGGCTAAATTACCGGAGGAAACCCTAACTAGCATTTTTGAGCTACTGCGTCAACTAGCGGAGCAGATAGAATACGCATCAGCGACGGAATGGCAACTTTTTACTGAATATGGGGAAAATGAGCGGACATTATCAGAATTAGAAGAATTATTTAATGCCAGAGAGAGGGTAATTAATTCCTACTCCTGAATTAATAATATCCTGCTGAGAATTTTACAAGAGCAGCCTACTCTCTCAAATACGATGCTAGAGATGTTAGAAAGAGCGATTTTGCAAGGAACAGCCAGCGTAGATGCTGTTAACGCTAGTATTAATGAAGTTAAGAGGCAATGGAACTTACTATGACTTACCGCACCTCCTATCCTGATGAAGCAACTAGAAAACAATCTCTTGAACGCTTACGGGAAACTAACCGCCAGATTGAGCTTTATAATCTCTTTTTAGACGATATACTCGCTCAACTCGAAACAGAATCCCGTCAAAAGAGACGAGAAAGGCTAATGCAAAGAGGGCAACCTATTGAATAGTAGGTAGTTATGGAGTTAGAGTCAAAAGATGGAGTTCGAGTGGGATGACCAAAAGAACAACATCAATATTGAAAAACACGGGATCGACTTTAATTTTGCCAAAGAAATCTTTTCAGGAGTCTGGATCTCAAAACCTGATAATCGCAGAGACTACGGCGAAGAAAGATTAATCGCTTTGGGACTTTTAGGAGAATTCGTCCTAGCGGAAGCGGGGGGCGCTGATGTTTTGCTGACCACCGATGACAGACTGCTGCGAAAAGCTCAACAATATAGAGATTCAATTAACGTAACGGTAGGGAATCCCTTGATTTGGTTGATGGCGACTTTACAGGAGGATGGCAATGAAATTAGCTGAACTGAGAAAACAAGGATATCAAGCTTTAGTCGAAGTGTCAACGGTACTGTTGGGCAAACAGAAACAGACCCAAACGCCTTGGGAGAGTTCGGCAAGAAAGATTTTCAGTGGAGACATTGAGAATCTAAGTTGTCTCGTTGTTCTTGCTGAAGCTGGTTAACGAGTTCGGAGTTGGTGAGGGGTTGGGGTTGAATCCAGCCGACTTGGAGAATGGCTGGAATGATGGGATTGCTTGCGGCTGCTAGTTCCTTGGCAACAACGTCTGGAATAATGACGGTTTGGTAAATTGACTCTAGCAACCAGAGATGATCGATGATCGCTAGATTGGAAAGGGCAGAGGTATCGCTGACCACGATCATAGCCAGCCTCGATCGCGCAGATGCTGAACATCCTGCTCAAAGTCTTCTACATCGTAGTGAACACAAATACCGCGATCTGCCAGCAGTTTTTGAAAGTCCATGACTTCCATCCCGGCAATTTTACTGGCGCGACTGAGGGAAATCCGCTCTTGCTGAAACAGTGCAATGGCAATCTCCCGAAGCCAGTCGCCTTGGTTAAAGGTTTCGGCTTGGCTGAGGTTATCAGGTAGGTTCAGGGTAATTTGCATTAAGACATCCTCACGCCTATTTTTTTCTAGCCTGCCATATCTCGGTTAAAGCTTTGGCTCTTCTGGTTTCTGTGTGGAAACGAGGTCTATACTGATAGAATATCCGCCAAATAGTGCTGAAAGTCTTGCCCGATAAGCATTTCACGATTCCATAAGCAAAAATTATCAGACAAAATCGAGAAGAGCCATTAATTCTGTTGGGGTGATTAGAAAGGAATATCGTCTAAATTTTCCTCCACCGGTGTGTCGCTGGGTTGCCAAGCGGAAGGATTAGAAAGTTCATAGGATGCGTCGTATTCAAAATCCCCAGTGGAGACAGGTGCGACGGGTTTTTCCACCTCGGTTTTATTAGATTTGTGGGTGTTGATTGGTACGACTTTTTCTGGAGTCGGGGCCGTCATTTCACCGCTACTCATGCTGCCGTCAAGATGATAAAGATGACTAATGACTAATTCGGCCCGTTTTTCCTTAAAACCTTCGGGACGATCGATCATTTGCATGGAGAGACGGCCTTCCAAAATTACCTGATCACCTTCATTATAGTTCTGAGCGACTTCTGAGGCTAAATTTCCCCAAGCTACGGCCTTTAAATTAGCCGGGGTTGCCTCGGCACGATTGGGAGAAAACTCGACTAACATTTGAGCGTAGGGAGTTTGATTATCTTGGGTATAACGTAATTCGGGACGACGGACAATTTTAGCCATTAAAATGCAACTGTTCATGGTCGGAAATCAGTCTGAATTTTTCTAATAGCACCATTGTACTGAAAAAGTACAATGATCACCACTGTGGAGGTTAGGGAATTTTATGGGACTCTGGTTAAGAAAAAATCTCTTTAACACTTGGTACAACGTCATCTTAACCCTTGCGGGTCTATTTCTCAGCCTCTGGGGTGGCTTAAGTTTTCTCAATTGGGCGATAAATCAGGCAAAATGGGCTGTAGTGACGGAAAATATCGGTTTATTTCTGGTCGGTCGTTATCCAGAGCAGTCAATATGGCGGATTTGGCTGATTTTAACGATTATTACTGCTTTATCACTGTTTTCTTGGCAATTAAACCAGGGTCGCTTCCCCGATTGTCCCGCTTTTCTGCAACGCTGGTGGGGATTGATCTGGTTATTGACTTTACCTTTAATTGCTTGGTTACTATTGGGGGGATTATTTTTAACGACAATCCCCCTCGATGATCTCAGTGGTTTAATCTTAACTTTCTTAGTAGCGATCGCAAGTATGATTTTATCTTTCCCCTTGGGGGTATTATTAGCCCTGGGGAGACAGAGTGAATTACCGGCAATTCGTTGGCTATCTATTGGCTATATCGAATTATTGCGCGGGTTGCCTTTGTTGGGAATTTTATTCATGGCCCAGGTGATGTTACCCTTAATTTTACCCGCCGGGACTAGACCAGAACGGGTGATCAGAGCGATCGCCGGATTTACTCTTTTTGCAGCAGCCTATCTGGCCGAAAATGTCCGCGGTGGTTTACAAGCGATTCCCAAAGGTCAAATTGAAGCGGCCAAAGCTTTGGGTTTAAAACCGATTTTCGTTTTATTATTGATCGTTCTACCCCAAGCTTTAAAAGCGGTCATTCCCGCTATTGTTGGTCAATTTATCAGTTTATTTAAGGATACTTCCCTACTGGCGATCGTGGGACTGGTGGACCTCTTGGGTATGGCAGGATCGGTTTTAGCTAATCCGAAATTTATCGGCGATTATCCAGAAGTTTATCTATTTTTGGCGTTTATTTACTGGATTTTCTGTTATTCTATGTCCCTAGCCAGTCGTAGGTTAGAACAGCGTTGATTGGGGTGTGGGAAGTTTTATCAGTGAACAGTGAAAAGTGAACAGTAAACTGAAAACTCCCATCTGATCACTGATTACTGATCACTGATCACTGATAGATGGCTACCTAGCTTTTTGTCATAAATATTGATATTATTTAACAATCAGCAGCAATTTATGGTAAATATATTTATTTAGGAGAGCGAGAAAATGGCTGGATTCTTTGGCCTGTTTGGCAATAAGACGAAATACGTCGATGAACCGATGGATATGAGCGCACCGGAACCGAAAGAGGCTTTTTACTTGGAACCCGATGATGCTAAAACTCTCGGTAATATCGACTTTATGCGGACACCGATCACAATCCGACGTACTTTCCCGAAAACTGCCTCGAATAAAAAGGGTGGCGAATCGATTAAACAGATTTCTTCCATGGAAGTCAGCAAAGTCACCGATAACGGTATTGTGGCAAAATCGGCTACTTCCGAGGCTAATGGTAACGGTAACGGTACTAATGATAACGGTCGTCGCACTAACGATGACAGTATCAATCCTTTCCTGAAAATGGCCCGCGAAATCAAGAAATAGTATAGTAAGGGGAGCATTGGCTACCCTTGAGATCAAACTTTGGTGGGGAAAGCCCACCTTTTTTTATGACCATTATTAACGGAAAAACCAAGTTATTAGGCGTAATCGGCGATCCCATCGGCCATACTCTTTCTCCCCTCATGCACAATGCCGCTATCGATGCCTTGGGGGTAAATTATGTCTATCTTCCCCTACCTATCGCCCCGGAAAATTTGGCAACTGCGATCGCTGGCTTGGCTGCCATTGATCTACAGGGTTTTAGCGTTACGATTCCCCATAAATTAGCAATTATTCCCTTATTATCGCAAATTACCGAGAAAGCAAGGCTAGTAGGCGCAGTTAATACCGTCTGGCGCACGGAAACCGGTTGGCAGGGAACGAATACCGATGTGGATGGTTTTCTCGCACCCTTGAAATCCCTTGACAAAGATTGGAGTCAGGTGAATCCAGTTATTTTAGGCAATGGCGGCGCTGCTCGGGCGGTAGTGGTGGCTTGCGCCCAGTTGGGCTGTGGCAAAATTCATCTGGTAGGACGCAATCAAAGGAAATTAGATCCTTTTAAAGAAAGTTGGGCGAATACAAGCCTCTATGACCTCGTAGAAGTGCATAGCTGGGACGAATTAGAGGGGCTGGTATCCACCACAGAACTCTTGGTTAATTCTACCCCGATCGGAATGTCCCCCCAGGGCGAACAATCCCCTGTTGAGTTAGAATTATTAGACCTTTTACCCCCATCGGCGATCGCCTACGATCTAATTTATAATCCCCGGCCGAGCAAATTTCTCCGGTTAGCCCAGACTAGAGGGATAAGAATTATTGATGGGTTAGAAATGTTAGTTAATCAGGGAGCGATCGCACTAGAAATCTGGTTAGGTCAACCCGTCCCCGTCTCGGTCATGCGGGAAGCTTTGTTAAAACAATTCTAAATGCTCAAATCCTATTTCTGGCTTTATTTATGCCCCCTTCTAGCTCCTTTTGGAAAACTCTGAATAACTCGATTCTAGTACGCTATCTATTATTATTTGGCTGTGGCTGGAGTCTAATTATCTTAATTAACTATTTCTACGGGATGATCGCTATTTTTACCGGTTCGGCAGTCCTGGCCGCTCTATTAAATTATCCCGTGGTTTGGTTATCCCGTTATCTACCGAGAGGACTAGCCATTGCCATTACCACCCTAGTAGCTTTTATCCTCCTATTTAGATTAGTCACAGGCATAGGATTAGAAGCGGTTAATCAGGGGAGAGGACTACTATTCAATCTTACCGATGCCCTTGGTCAAAAAGATTTTTTACCCTTTCAAGACTTTCTCGATCGATTAGATTTGAATAAAATGGTGGGAAGCTTACAAACCGGTTTAGCCACGGGTTTATCAATCGTACAAGGAGTTTTTTCCAGTGTCTTTACGGTCATTTTCGGGGCGGTGATCAGTGTTTATATGCTCATTGATGGTGATAAACTCTGGCGAAGTTTTTTGCAACTTCTCCCCCTAGCATACCGGGAGCGTTTTGCCAAGTCTTTTCGACAAAGTTTTCTGGGATTTATTCGCGGGCAACTGTTGTTAATGCTCTTTTTATCGGTGACAAGTTTCATAAGTTTTTCCCTATTAGGAATCAAATATGGGCTAATTTTAGCGGGTATTCTCGGTATTATCGATGCTATCCCGGGTATCGGGGCAACCCTGGGCATTTTGTTGGTAACTATCTTGACTTTTACCTCCCAGGGACTAGCAGTTGCCGTTAAAGCTTTTATTGTCTGTGTTGTCTTGGTGCAAATTCAAGATAATATTATTCGCCCTAAAGTTATGGGCAATGCCCTAGAATTAAACCCAGTAATTTTATTTTTATCCCTCTTTATCGGCGAAAGAGTTGCGGGATTATTAGGGGTTTTTCTCTCCATTCCCATCGCCGGGATGATCGCGATCTGGATCGGTTCAAGTGAAGAAAAACAAATAACAGCTTTAGAGGAAAATCAGTTAGGAGAAAGTCAAGAGAATTAAGAGCCGATCCCCAGTCTCTACTATACAATTAGGGAAATTTGTTATCCACAACACTCGATCGCTACCTATGGAAAACTTAGATTTAAAGAAATCCTCGCCCCTCTTATTTATCTCACCGTTTTTTCTCTGGGGAACAGCGATGGTAGCGATGAAGGGTGTTATCCCCCACACTACCCCCCTATTTATGGCGGGAATTCGCCTTGTCCCCGCCGGAATGTTAGTTTTAATAGTAGCTTGGTTTTTAGGTCGTCCTCAGCCCAAAACCCTGCAAGCATGGCTATGGATTGCCCTTTTTGCTCTGATGGATGCCACTCTTTTTCAAGGTTTTCTGGCATTGGGATTAAATCGCACCGGGGCGGGGTTAGGATCGGTAATTATTGACTCCCAACCCCTAGCGGTGGCTTTAATGTCGAGTTGGCTATTTAAAGAAGTTATCGGTGTCTGGGGATGGTTGGGATTGGGTTTAGGAATTGGGGGAATTAGTTTAATTGGCTTGCCCGATCAATGGTTTTATGACTTTTTTGGACAAAAAGCGGTAAATATTGACTTTAGCTGGCAGGAATTACTAAATAGCGGCGAAATGCTGATGCTTTTGGCTTCCCTGTCCATGGCGGTGGGAACAGTCTTAATCCGGTTTGTCTGTCGTCATGCGGATCCCGTCAGCGCCACGGGATGGCACATGATTTTAGGAGGATTGCCGCTATTTTTAGCTTCAGGTTTCAGAGAATCCCATCAATGGCAGAATATCGATTTCAATGGTTGGTTAGCTTTAAGTTATGCCACTATTTTTGGTAGTGCGATCGCTTATGGAATATTCTTTTATTTAGCCGCCAAGGGCAATTTAACCAGTTTAAGTTCTTTAACTTTTTTAACTCCGGTTTTTGCCCTCACTTTCGGTAATTTATTCCTCGGTGAGATGTTAAGTGTATTGCAATGGGTGGGGGTATCTTTAACCCTCGTTAGTATTTATTTAATCAATCAAAGGGAAAGAATCGCCCCACAATTGCGGGCAATTTTTGCTAATCTTTCCTCACTTATACCCAAAAGCAACTAACTCAAATTCTGTCCGAATTACCTCGACTCTGGCAAAATTTGCTTCTTGTAATTTTTGGGTGAGATTTTGAATCGTATTTAAAAAAAGGTTCCACGCCATAACCGTGGCGATCGCTATTATTCCAGAAAGCGGCGACTAAACTACCGCGACGAAAACAACCCACTTGACAGTAAACCTCGTCCTGTTGCAGACAGGCAACGGCTAGATTGAGTAGGGGAAAGAGATTGCGATCGGTATAGGAGGCTTTTTTTTGGCTTAAAAGGGTTAATTGCTCGGAAATAGGCGACATTAAAGGCGATCCCCAATCCTGATACTGTTGGGGCAGTTTTTCTAAGAATTGCTGTAAATCCATACCTTGGCTCTTGCAAAAGTGACGATCCTCACCTCTAATCATCGAAAATTTTGGGTCTGAAACCCCGTCGTTCTACGACGGCTTTACCGTTAAATACTAGCGCATTTACCAAATATATGCTAAAATGTGAGACATGGAAAAAGCCTATTCGTTTC
>NZ_SFBY01000400.1:0-4783 GCF_007095505.1 Microcystis sp. M_QC_C_20170808_M3Col | reverse complement strand
CAATAATAACCGTCAGCACGTCTAACAACTCTTACCCGTTTAATCTGTTGTTCTGAATAATAAACTAATGTCTTTTGA
This sequence comes from Microcystis sp. M_QC_C_20170808_M3Col, assembly GCF_007095505.1. NCBI lineage: Bacteria > Bacillati > Cyanobacteriota > Cyanophyceae > Chroococcales > Microcystaceae > Microcystis > Microcystis sp. M_QC_C_20170808_M3Col. The sequence goes on along the minus strand of NZ_SFBY01000400.1, from coordinate 4,705 downwards.
CTACACCATAAATCAAATTCTCCTGCTTTAAAACCATCGGTGAACTTGATTTTACGTCGCTCATCAGATAGTTTGTAGCCTGTTAGTTTGTATTCAACCGAACGGCTATGCTTTTTGAACCGAGGAAAACCCTTTTTCCCCGGTATCTTAGCATGACAATTCTGGTAAAACCTATTAATTGATTGCCAGGCTCTATCAGCAGCCGATTGACGAGCTTGAGAGTTTAATTTATTAACCCAAGGTGTCTCTTTATTGTTAGCTAGTACAGCACAAAGCTTTTGAAGATCATTACGGGTTGTCCCCTTATTGTCCATCCAATAACGAACACAAGAGTTACGCACAAACTGAGATGTCCTAATTGCTTCATCTAGTCTTTGGTATTGTTCTGGTGTCCCGTTTTTTAACTTGGCTTCTACGACTAGCATTGATTAATCCTCGACCCTGGATAAATTAAGTATAACACAGTTTACCTACAAATGGTAGAATTAAAATCGTGCTTCGCCGTCAATATCCTGGTCGGATTTCATCCCCCGCAAAGGTTGATGTCTTGTCGAAAAATTTAGCGGGGGCATTCATCCGACATTTTAGGTAACAATTGTGCTTTGATAATTTTTTCTGCGGGGTTGAGTTTGACTAATTGTGAACCTGTCCCGTCTTTACCCGTAACTGTCACAGTCTCTACCTCTAAGGGTAGTTTTCGATTCTGATTGGTACTTAATAACACTATACTCCCCTCCTGCGCCGCTACCATGGCCGCTAAACTATCCTGTTTGTTAACGAATTGTAAAGCGGGTGAACCAAGATCGCCTAATTGTGATAGACGTAAATTCTCGATCGCCAGTCTTTTCCCGTAACCTAATCCCGAAATCAGCAGCAGATTTTCCCGATGAGGGAGAGAAACACAACCGGCTAGATTTTCCCCGTAGCGCAATCGCAAAATTGCTAAACCCTGGGCAGATTTACCCATAATTGGCAATAATTCCTCGCGCACGGGATAACGCAACACTCGACCGCTACTGGTGGCGATCGCTAAGTCCAGGCCCTCGTGAGTAAAAATAGCGCCATATAGGCGATCGTCTTCTTTCAATTTCATGAGGGACAAACCCCGACTACCAACCCCCTCTAATTCATCGATGGGAAGCCGCTTTATTCGCCCCTGTTGACTCAGTAAAAGCAATTCTTGATTTTTTTTAGGTTCCGTCAAGAAAAATTGATTTAACACGGCTTCTGAATCTTGTTGGGCGGTTTTGGTCAGCAGACGGTCGATTAACACCGGTTGATTGTCTTTTGGAGGAACTTCCCGGGTAGCAATCGGGTAAGCTTTAGCATTATCGAGGATAACTAGGAAATTTTCCCGTTTTTCGATCGCCTGTTGATAGATAATTAAACCCTGGTCCGGCGCTCGCTCTTCTGGTGTCGTCCAACTAATTTTATCTTCGGCATCAAGCAATAAAATCGCATTTTCTGGGGGTTCTTGGGGCGTAAATAGGCTTAAACTCGGTGCATTCTCACTCTCAGACTTTTTCTTAACTTTATTCTCCTGTTTTTTAACCACAGAATCCTGTTTATTCCCTTCTGACTTGAAAGAGGGTGTGGGGTGTGGGGTGTGGGGTGTGGGGAAGGAAACCTCTTTCATCTCTGGTGGTGAAAATTTTTTCATCGGGACTGACTCCTGCTTTTTAACCACAGAATCCTGTTTCTTCCCTGCTGACTGCTCCTTTGTCCCCGCTCCCTTCTGACTGCTCCCTGCTCCCGACTTCCCAGTGCGAATTTTTGTCCGTCTGCTATCGGCGAATTTTTTCTTTAAAGAGCGCAATTCTTTTTTCAGAGACTTGAGAAACTCCTGACGGTTATGGAGGAGGGTTTCCAACTGTTGAATTTTTGTTTGTAATTCCGTCGCTTCCGTCTCTAATTTTTGTCTTTCCAAACCAGTTAGACGACGTAGGGGCATAGCCAAGATAGAATCAGCTTGAGCGTCACTAATGCCCAATTCTGCCTGAAAACGGTACTTAGCCGTCGTACCATCGGGAGCATTTTTGAGAATATCCACCACTCGATCGATATTCTGCAAAGCTAATAATAAACCCTCGACTAGGTGTAAGCGATCGCTGGCCTGTTGCAACTCATCGCCATACTGACGGGTGAGAGTTGTTTCTCGAAAGCGCAAGAATTCCTGTAAAACTTGTTTTAAAGATAACTGCCGGGGTTGATTATCGACCAAAGCGAGGATAATCGCCCCAAAATTAGTCTGTAGGGCCGTTTGTTGGTATAAAGCCGCCAAAACCTGCTGCGGTTGACTTTCCCGCTTTAATTCAATCACCACCCGAATGCCTTCGCGATTGCTTTCATCGCGGATATCGGCAATTCCCTCCAGTTTCCCTAAATTGACTAATTCGGCGATTTTTTCAATCCATGCCGCCTTATTCACCTGAAAAGGCAACTCAGTAACCACAATTGCCGTCCTTTCCCTTCGGCGCTTGCCCTCAATGATAATTGTTTCAGTTTTCGCCACTCCGCGCACGGGAATAATCCCCCTACCAGTGCGATAAGCCTCGCGAATGCCGGTATCATCTAAAATCTCGCCTCCCGTGGGAAAATCGGGCCCGGGGATAATTTCTACTAACTTTTCCTCGCTTAAATCGGGATTATCAATCAAAGCGATTAAACCTTCCACCACTTCCCCTAAATTATGGGGAGGAATATTAGTCGCCATCCCCACCGCAATACCTGAACAACCATTAAGAATGAGTATCGGTAACTGAGCGGGTAAAACAACCGGTTCCTGTTGAGAATTATCAAAATTACTGTTGAAATTAACGATAGCTTCGCTAATTCCCCCCAAAACCGCCTGATCACCGATGCCGGCCAAACGGGTTTCTGTATAACGCATGGCTGCTGGGGGGTCGTTATCGATCGAACCAAAGTTACCATGGCCCGATAAAAGTGGGTAACGACTGGAAAAATCCTGTACCATACGAACCAGTGCCTCGTACACTGACTGATCACCGTGGGGATGATATTTACCCAAGACATCCCCCACCACCCGCGCACATTTGCGAAAAGGGCGATCGGGGGTTAAACCCAGTTCGTGCATAGCGTATAATATGCGACGATGTACTGGTTTTAAGCCATCCCGTACATCCGGCAACGCTCGCCCCACGATCACACTCATGGCATATTCTAGATAGGAGCGTTCCATCTCTTGGTGTAAAGCCGTGGGTATAATTTGACCACTAGCTAAGAAATCCAGTTGTTTGGCCATGAGTCTCTCGTTTTCAATCTGTCTAGCTGTGAATCATAAGGCATTTTGCCCGTTTTGACCTTGTTTATCCCTGAGCATCCCTATGACGACTGTTTTGATTGTAGAAGACGACCCGATTAATTTTCGCGTTTTTGCCAAAATTTTGACCAAACGAGGTGGTCTAGAGGTTAAAGGGACTGAAGACGTGGAGGAGGTGCTTCGTATTGCTCGGGACAAGGAAGCGGACGTGATCTTAATGGATGTCTCCCTCTCCCATAGTGTCTATGAAGGGAAAGCGGTAGATGGCATTAAAATCAGCCAAATTCTCAAAGCTAACCCCGAAACCGCCGATTTACCTGTTATTCTCGTCACCGCTCACGCTATGGAGGGCGATCGAGAGAATTTTCTCAAGCAGAGTCAGGCCGATGGTTATATTTCTAAACCAGTGGTTGATCACCAAGCTTTTGTTGATCAAATTTTGGCGATCGTTGATCGGGAGTCGGTGTAAGCTTTGAGTCTTCTTTTGTTAGTATATCAGTATTTATCTAGACCGGTGGCTTTGAGTTTACCCCCAACAGCTATCTCCCTAATCCTCCACTCTGCCATAGATGGCGTAGGCTCGATCGAGCGACCAGGCCCACATCTGATCCCCTAGGGAAAAATGCCACCATTCCCCCTTATGTCGGCTAAATCCCGCCTCCTCCATCACTTTAGCCAATAAAACTCGTTTTTGATGATAACTCTGTTCTCGCGGGCTTTTTGCGGGGATATAATAATCGGGATGCGATCGCTCTCCGATCTCATCGATTTCTCCCCCCATGTCGATGGCTTGTCCCTTCTCGTCAACTAGGGTAATATCGATCGCCGCTCCGGTACTATGGGGAGGCGGGGTGGCGGCATTATCGCTGGGAACCGCCCAAATAGTGTAAACTTCTGTTAAAATCCCTTGACTTTCTGCCTCCGATAGTTTCTCTTTGGCTAATCCTCTTGTGTCTAGGAGAGTCTGAAAAGTATAATCGACCATAAATTGTTGCACTTCCAGCGGTCGATAGGCATCAAAAATCAAAATTTGCCAACCAGGTTGATAGACTTGCAGACGGTTTTGAGCCTCAATCAGAGCATTTAACACCCCTTGTCGCAAAAAATAGGGAGATTTACCCCGATAATTAGCCCCTAATTTCTCGTAAGCATGGGGAGAAGGTATAACAAACTTATCTGCGGGTATAGGTACTAGGGGTTCCCCGCATTCACGAATAGGAATTTTTTGGTAGGGTTTCATCGCGTCGTCGGGAAACAGTAATTTTATTGATTGTCAACTCGATCGCCAGTTTACCGGAAAGACTAGATAGGGTCTGCTGAAAAAGTTTTTCGGTGGGGGTTGGGGGTTGGGGGTTGGGGGTTGGGGTGTGGGGTGTGGGGTTTTACCCATTTTCAGGTGGTCAATTACCTAATTTTCAGGGAAAA
>NZ_SFBY01000040.1:0-8482 GCF_007095505.1 Microcystis sp. M_QC_C_20170808_M3Col | reverse complement strand
ACTGACTTCTTTGCTGATGGATAAAAATGGGTCAGTAACGTTCGCTCAATCCTTTACGGGGTCAGCTTTTCAGCCATATTTTCGTTACCTGACCTCAAAAAATAAGCGAACGGTGAGTGGTAACTGATAACTGATAACTGATGGAAAAAGAGAAGGAGCAGTTTGCTCCTTCTGTGCAGTATCTAGACAAAAATTGTTCTAGTTGCCAACATGGACAGGTTGTGCTTGCAGAGATTCGACTAAACCGCGCACGGCTGCCACCATAGCCACTTCATTATCCAATTGATTGATCGCCGAACCAACACCGATACCGGCCGCTCCAGCAGCGATCGCCATAGGAGCGGTGACAATGGATAAACCGGAAGCGCAGAGGACGGGAACCTTAACCGCATGGGAAATAGCGTGGGCTGCCGCTAGAGTCGGGGCAGCTTTTTCAATCAGTCCCAAAATACCGGCGTGAAGGGGTTGACTGCTAGTGCCGCCTTCGGTTTGAATAATGTCAGCACCCTGACTAACTAAAGCTTCCGCTAGTCTCACCTGTTCATCGAGGGGCAGCAGATGGGGAACTGTCACAGACAGGGTTATTTCGGGCAGTAAGTCGCGAGTTTGACGGGTTAGGGCTAAAACTTCCGCCGCTTCAAAAATGCGTCCTTGAGCATAAAAACTATCGAAATTACCGATCTCAATTAAATCGGCCCCGGCCGCCACTGCCATCACCAACAATTCTGGCTCAACGGCCGATACACACACGGGTAAATTTGTCAAGGCTTTTACCGCCCGAATTAGGTCAGCATTAGCGGCAATATCGACAAAAGTTGCTCCTCCGGCGGTAGCGGCTTTAACTACTGAGAGAACCTGCGAGCGATCGAAATTATTTAACCCACTGATCACTTTCAGGGCATGACGACGGGCGAAGGCTTGCTGTAAGGTAAAATTGATCATTAATCTGCACCTATCTGGAATTCTCAAAAAACATTTTCCCACCTTCTCGCCAGTAAGAGGGTGGGATTTGAGAATTATTAGGGAAATTTTCTTTAATTTAGGTTTTGATTCTCTTGGTTTTTGCGCTTGAGGTTTTGCAGTTGTTGCAGCAGTACCTCGATTTCCGCTTCTAGATGCAGGTATTTCACCTGTTGGTCAGCTTGGTAGGTGGTGCGAATCTGTTTCATTGCGGAGGATTCCTTGGTTAGCACAGTTGTCATAGTGGTATCTATAGAGGACTAATTATCTTCAATTGTTTCAATTTGTGTATAGTACCTTAACAATGTCTTAAAGAAAACCTTTTTATGGTAGTTTCTCAACTGGCACAGGATGAAAGAGAGAAAAAATTCTTGCAACCAAAGGGATCGGAGTGCGATATACTCAGTCGCGAACGATATTGGCAAGCATGACCATGGTAGCGGTAGCAATTTTAGCGGCGGGTAAGGGAACCCGAATGAAGTCCAGCCTTCCGAAAGTTTTACATCCCCTCGGCAGTCGATCGCTAGTGGAACGGGTGCTTAATGTCAGCGAATCCTTACATCCCCGGCGAAAACTGGTAATTATCGGTTATCAGGGAGAACAGGTGCGAAATACTCTACAGCATCTTGAGGATATCGAATTTGTCGAACAAAGGGAACAGTTAGGCACTGGCCATGCTATTCAGCAGTTAATCCCCCATTTAGAGGACTTTCAGGGGGATTTGTTGGTCTTAAATGGCGATGTTCCTCTGTTGCGTCCCGAAACCTTGCAAAATCTTCTCCAGATTCATAAAAACCATGGTAACGCCGCCACCCTATTAACTGCTAATCTTCCTAACCCGAAAGGTTACGGTCGAGTTTTTTGTGATGGCAATAATCTCGTTAAGCAGATTGTGGAAGAAAGAGACTGTACCGATGCCCAAAGACAAAACCATCGGATTAATGGGGGTATATACTGCTTTAATTGGTCAAAATTAGCGGCGATACTGCCTAATTTAACGCCCAATAACGATCAAGGTGAGTACTATCTCACGGATGTGGTCAATTTTCTCGCTCCCGTCATGGCTGTGGATGTGGAGGATTGTTTAGAAATTAGCGGCATTAACGATCGCAAACAATTAGCCACCGCCTATGATATCCTGCAAACTAGAGTTAAGGATCATTGGATGGCTGCTGGAGTCACCATTATTGACCCCGATAGTGTCACCATTGAGGATACTGTCACCCTCAGTCCCGATGTGATTATTGAACCCCAAACCCATCTGCGCGGTGAGACGATAATCGCTTCTGGTTGTCGTCTCGGTCCTGGGAGTTTAATCGAAAATAGTCGGATAGGCAGCGATGTAACAGTCTTATTTTCGGTTATTTCTGATAGTCAGGTGGATTCTGGTTGTCGCATCGGTCCCTATGCTCATTTGCGCGGAGAAGCGAAAATTGGGGCTAATTGTCGAGTCGGTAATTTTGTTGAAATTAAAAAAAGTGACATCGGCAATAAAACCAATATTGCCCATTTATCCTATTTGGGAGATGCCACTTTAGGGGAAAAAGTTAACGTTGGTGCGGGAACAATTACTGCTAATTACGATGGCGTGAAGAAACATAAAACTATGATCGGCAGTGGCACAAAAACTGGGGCAAATAGTGTTTTAGTTGCCCCTTTAAAATTAGGAAAAAATGTCACCGTGGCTGCGGGTTCAACTATCACTAAAAATGTCCCCGATAACGCTTTAGTTATTGCTCGCGAAAGTCAGCGTGTGATCGAAAATTGGGCCGATCAGTTTCAGTAGGTTAATTCCGGGATATAAGGACAGAAAACTGTTGCTAAATTCCGAGATTAGAGTCAAGATAAACACTTTGATAAGGGCAGGAAAGAAAGAGGGGTTGAATGGTACTCAACCCTTACTTATACAGGTGAACTAAATAGTTATTAAGGGGGATGTTTGCTGATTTAACGGCCGCGACGACCTGCTTTACCGACTACGCGAATATTTTCAGGAGATTCGGTAAGTTTAACAAGATTTCCCTGGACAGCGACGATATTTTGCAGTCCTCTTTCCTCCATCTCTGAAAGAATATCGATTCTCTCATTTTTAACCTCGAGAAAATCGATAAATTCTGCTAAAGAATCTGCTGAACGAAAATACTCCTCCAATCGCCGCCATAATTTTGGCCAAATTGGATCGATTGTTTTCAAGTCATCCTTATTTTTAACAGTAACTCCCGTTAAAGTTTTATCACTAGGCCAATAACCTTTTTTATCTTTCTTAGCCACTGCTAAAGCTTTGTTGAATTCTTGTCGCAATTGGGTAAAAAGCGTATTGTAATATAAAGGGTAGGCATAACCCTCTAGTACCTGCCGATAATTGACGGAATCTCTCAGTAGGTTAGCATCTAAAAATACTTCATCTCCATCTTCTTGCTCGGTATTTCCTGCGAAAACGAAACAAATCGGACGACCAGAACTGTCATCCACCATGCGCGCTAGAATATAGCCCTTGGGGGTGGGATTATTATTTTGATCGTAACCGATTAAATCGAGCATATTCTCTTTAGCTTGAGTCGATAAAGGTTTAATTGCCCCTTTTTCGATTGCGTCGATACCCTCGAAACGTAACTGCACAGTGCCGTTATCACGAGAAATATTCGGTCTTCGACCTTCTAATTCAAATAATAGGCGACGATTGTTTGCCAAAAAACGGACAGAATCCCCATCGGGTTGACCGAATTGTGGGGTAAATCTACCTTTGATGAGAATAAACGCCATAAAACCTCTAAGTAGTTGGACAAAATTAAGGTTAACTGTGGGGTAAGGAGTCAGGAGTCAGTAGTCAGTAGTCGGCTTTTTTCTTTCTGCTCTCTACTCCCTTCTCCCCACTTCCCTATCTCCCTTCTCCCTGCTCATAGACAATATTAACGAGTAATTTAGATAGGTCAATGGCTTATCAGTTCACTGATTACTGTTTACTGATTACTGATTACTGATGCGGGTTAAGGCCTTAAATTTGCGCGATGAAGCGTGAAATGTTATAAAAATCTCAGTCCTCCCTATAGAAAAGAGTATAAACTTTATGGCACGCACCGAGTCCACAATGTTAGATTTGGGGACAAAAGCCCCCAGTTTTGCCCTACCCGATGTGGTTTCGGGTGAAACTATCTCTCTGGACAGCTTTACGGCTAAAACCGCTCTGTTAGTCATCTTCCTCTCTGAACATTGTCCCTTTGTTAAACACATTCAAGAAGAACTTACCCGTCTAGGTCGCGATTATGCTAACACCAATCTGGGCATCCTAGCAATTAGTTCTAATGACGTGGAGAAATATCCCGATGATTCGCCCGAAAATTTGAAAAAAATGGCGATAACTCTTGACTTTAAATTCAATTTATGCTATGACGAAAGCCAAGAAGTGGCGAAAGCTTACACGGCAGCCTGTACCCCCGATTTTTTCCTCTTTGATAGTCAACGCAGCCTAGTCTATCGCGGTCAATTGGATGATAGTCGTCCTAGTAATGGCGTACCGGTGACAGGCAAAGATCTGCGCGCCGCTATTGACAAGGTTTTAACCGGTCAACCAGTACCGACGGATCAAAAACCGAGTTTAGGCTGTAATATCAAATGGAAACCGGGTAATGAGCCACCCTATTACGGTTAATTAACGAAGGGTGTGGGGTGTAGGGTGTAGGGTGTAGGGTGTGGGGTGTGGGGTGTGGGGTGTGGGGTGTGGGGAGAATAAATAAAATAATCTCCTGTCTCCTGACTCCTGAATACTGACTCCTGACGACCGACTCCTAACCCCACCAACAAACTTTTTGCCGCAAACCCTATTTCAATAGCGTAACCGATTGCTGTGCTAATAGGGCAGTACCATAGGCCGCTTGATCCTGTTTAGATAAAAGCACGGGAACCCCTAAATGACGCTGACGAATTATTCTCCAAGTCGGATTTTTTGCCCCACCACCCGCACTATAAACTCGCTCTAATTTATTGGCTCCCAATTCCTGTAAACGGTGATAACCTAAAGCTTCAATGCGGGCAATACTTTCCAGTAAACCATGCAAAAATTCTAGAGGATTATCGGGGCGAGGAGTCAGTTTTGCGGGTAAAAAAGGATCATTAATTGGAAAGCGCTCGCCCGCTTTTAGTAGAGGATAATAATCTAAATTACTTTCTTTTTGTCCATCTATTGCTAAACTATAATTTCTCAATTCTTGATCATAAAAAAACTTCTTTAACACTGCTCCTCCCGTATTGGATGCCCCACCAGTTAACCACAAATTTCCTAAACGATGACTATAGATGCCATAGTTACTATCATCAACTTTCTGGCTACTTAATAATTTTAAGACTAAAGTTGAACCTAAAGATGTCACCCCATCCCCTAAAGAATTAGCACCACTGGCTAAAAATGCCGCTATGCTGTCGGTGGTTCCCGTATAAATTAAACAATCTTTCGGGATAGCAAAACGAGTCACTAAATCCGGTTTAATAGTATCGATCGCTGTACCCGGGGCAAAAATTTGCGGTAATAAATTAAACATCGGTAAATTCTCTAACCAATCGGGATAACAGAGATTTTCGAGATCATAACCTAACTTTAAGGCATTGTGATAGTCACTAATTCCCAGTTTACCGTGCAGCAGAAATGCTAACCAATCCGCTTGCGAGAGAAAATAACGCGCTTGCGAAAAAATTTCTTGTTCACTCCACCAAAGTAATTTAGCTAAACTGGAGGTAGCACTAATCACGGGATGGTGAGGGGGTGCTATAGCTTTAATTGCTTCTAAAAATGCAATTCCTCGCCCGTCATTGTATAATATTGCCTGAGAAAGAGGATTACCCCAATTATCACATAATAACACCGTCGAGGAAGTACCATTAATCGCGATCGATTTAAGTTCTGAACGCACCGAATCCCCTAGATTATCCAATAAATAAAATAGGGACTTTTGCCAATCCTGAAAATTGGCATCGGTGAAAGGATAATTAACCTCAGCGACGATTTTTTTGCTAGAATCAATAGCAATCGCTCGCGCTCCCGATGTGCCAAAATCAATACCTAAAGATAAACCCATTGATGTCTTCACAACCCCCTCATTCTGGCTACCATTGGGATGGTATCAGTCCCCGATTTTTTGAAGGTTGGTACTTCCGAGTCATGATTCCGCAATTAGCCGACGGATTCGCCTTTATGTATTCTATTCAAGACCCAAGCGGCGGTCAAGTCAATAGCGGCGGAGCGGTACAAATTTTAGCCATAGAATCTAATTATCTTTGTCGCACTTTTCCCGATACGGATAAATTTTGGGCAAGTCGTCAGGAATTAGCCATTATCCATTGGGGAAAAACTAACTTAAAAATCCGTCCCTGTCTCCTTTCCCCGTCAGCTTTTTTTGAGTCTGTTCAAGAGGGTTATCAAGCAACGGCAAACCAGCAGCAAGGACGAATTTATGATCCCGTCACTGGAGAAATCTGTCAATGGGATTATCGCGTTGAAACTAGGTACAGTTGGGGAGATAAAAAGCGTCCACCCCAAGCAACAGCAGGAATATTATCTTATTTACCGATTTTTGACCCGGGTTGGCAGATTTTAACTGCTCATGGTTTAGCAACGGGAATGATTACCTATGGGGGAAAAAATTACCAATTTGAGAATGTACCTTTTTATAGCGAGAAAAATTGGGGTTATTCTTTCCCCGAAAAGTGGTTTTGGATTAATTGTAATGCTTTCCCTGAAAATCCCGATTTAACCTTAACCGCAGTGGGTTCTACCCGGAAAGTTCTGAACTGGACGGAATCGGTGGGAATTATCGGTATTCACTGGCAAAATCGCTTTTATAAGTTTGATATCTGGAATTCTCAACTAACTTGGACAGTGCAACCCTGGGGATACTGGGAAATGAGGGCAACCAACGAGAATTATACCATTGTCTTAATCGGTATCAGTGATCATCCTCCCGATCGCGTGCGTGTACCCACAGAAAAAGGTCTCTGTTTTGCTTGTCAAGATACCCTCAAAGGTAAATTATCGATAAAATTGGCTGATAGTCGCGGTAAAATCCTTATAAATAGCTCTAGTTGTCTAGCTGGTCTCGAAATTGGCGGTATTTGGCCATCAGCTTGGAGCAAACAGTGATTTAAATCACCATTGCGACGGGATAATATCACGCTATTATTTATCGATCGGTATTAACATTGAGTCAGTTTTTGATCGCTAAAAAATCGTTTCATGAACCAACCTTCTCTCAATTTTGTTGAGCAATTAGTGATAGCAGAAGTGCGGGAACAGTTAAGGAATTTACCTAGTTACTTTCGCCAATATCTCTCGGAGATTAAAATCGATCGAGTCATGAATAATGCTATCCAAATTCTGCCCCGCAGTTTCAAAACTTTGGGGGAAAAATCTCACGATTATCACACCCGAAGATTAAGAATAAAAATTGCTGTAGAAAGAGCGATAACCGATATACTGCATGAACTAAAATTATATTATGTAGCGCAGACAGAAGTGGAAGATGAAGAAAATATTCCCACGGAACCATATTCTGAAAGGTGGGATAGCAGTTATTTTAATGGCTAGGTACAGAGTCTTCCTTTTCAGGAGTTAGCAGCTATTATTCAGAGGATAATAACCCATTAGTTTATAATTTATTCCTATAAGAAATGTTGTAAATCTCTGCTCAGAAATAGAATCGGTCGGTGAGTCTGGCTAAAAAATTATTTTAAAGTCAATAAAATAGGCTTTTTTAGTTAGGTTTTACAGAAGTCGCCCTCGATATTTTTTTTGATAATAATTAATACTATTTGTCAAAAGTAATGGTAAAGATGGTTAATTGTTCCCGCCCCACTTTCAACCTTCAGATTTAATTGCAGCCTAAGCTAAAAGTACAGTAGAAAGAATCAAAGAACATCCCTTACATGATATCATCGGCGAGACTTGGAAACTATTTCATCAAATTATTTACCCGATAGAACCCCCTTGAGCCATCTTGCACACTTTTCTCTTTTTGTCAAATTTTATGTTAAGAAATATGTGACTAATGGATAGGCTTTTAGCGACGGGAGTGTCAATCAGCAATCTCTGATTACAAATTGCGATGGGGTTTGCATAATTATTCCCGTTTGTTCAGCCACTTGTGACCTAACATCTTAAGAGTCACTGATAATTGCTGATTGTCGGTATTGCTGCATAAGTGCGTAAAAGCTGATAGGACAACGAACGGAAAAAATATAGATTGTCAAGGTGCGACAAATCGCTATAATCGTTCCAGCAGAGGTGATAATAATCCCTCGATCATCGAAAAACTGGGTCTGAAACCCCGCCGTTCTAGGTTGGCTTTACCGTCAAATATTAGCACATTTACGGAATATATGCTAAAATGCTCCCCATGGAAAAAGCCTATTGGTTTCGATTTTACCCCACACCCGAACAAGAGTCGCTATTGCGGCGCACCTTGGGCTGTGTAAGATTGGTTTACAATAAGGCACTCCATCTCAGAACACAAGCATGGTACGAAAGACAAGAAAG
>NZ_SFBY01000004.1:0-13751 GCF_007095505.1 Microcystis sp. M_QC_C_20170808_M3Col | reverse complement strand
GTTGGGGGTTGGGGTGTGGGGTGTGGGGTGTGGGGTGTGGGGTTTTACCCATTTTCAGGTGGTCAATTACCTAATTTTCAGGGAAAAAGTCCCTGAATTTTCCCCCCAATCACTCCAAGTGTCGGCACTTTTTGAGGTCAAAAAAGTCTAAAAACCTTGTTGGATAAGGTTTTTAGATTTATTCAGCAAACCCTAAATAGATGAGTCTAGCTTTTTCTTGTTCGATTATTTCTCTGACCATTTCTCCGAGATGAATCTTGGCGTTATCCATGATCAGACAGTCTCCTTCTTTAATTTTTGGCAGCACTTCCTTTAGAATAAATCCTTCAAATGTTACCGCATCCACTGCACCGTATATGTTGACTGATGCGACAACTTTTTCTAAGCTTATAGCACTAATTATTGAAATATTTCTCCCTCTTTTTTGTGGTTTTCTTCCCCGAGCTCTTCGGCCAATTAAGGCTCTAGCATAGAGTCTCAAAAGGGCTAAATTTACCCCCGATTCATCGATGAAAATTAGTTTTGATGCCTCAATTTCCCGAACTTCTGACCAGTATTCCACTCTTTTTTGCTGTACCCTGTCACTTTCTTTTTCCGCCGCGTGTAGTGTTTTTTTTTGAAACTGTAATTGAGTTTTTGCGTAAGCCGCCCCAGGGTGGCTCTACTGACTTTCACCTGTGTCTTTTCATACAGTAAGTCCGATAATTCTTCGAGAGTTGCATCATTGTTCGCTTCGATGATTTCTATTAAAATTATCAGTTGTTCACTATTTAACTTGGTTGGCGGACTTCCCCCTTGCGGACGAGGACGGATATCTCCTGTTTCTTTATGTTGCTTCAATAACTTCTGAATAAAGCTTTTAGCCACGTCAAATCTCTGGGCTAGTCCTCGAATGGAAATTTTTTCTTTCTTCCAGACATCGATAATTTTTTGGCGAAAATCTACGGAATAGGGTCTCATAGGAAGCTGGTAAGTTCTATTATTTGTCTATTTGCTTTCCATTGTACCTCATAGCTCCAAGAATTGCTATAGTACTTATTTCCATCTCGCAATTAATTGGGAGATTAATGAGACAACAGCCCTACGAATCACTAGAAAGGTAGAAAATATTCTGATAAAATCTGGATTGTTTAATCTGCCTGGGAAAAAGACAGTTCACCAGGCGAATAGTGACCTAGAGGTAGTGGTAGTAGATGTAGCAGAGCATGAGATAGAAAGACCTCAAAAAAAGCAGAAAGATTACTATAGCGGGAAACAAGGCTATCATACAATAAAATCGCAAGTGCTTGCGGCTCAAAAAACAGGAATGATAGTCTGTACCGCTCATGGAAAGGGAAGAATACATGACTTTAATCTTTGGAAAAATAGTCAAATTGGGATCGACAAAAATATTGAATGTTTAGCAGATAAGGGCTATCAAGGAATTCAAAAGCTGCACAAAAATAGTAGAATTCCTAACAAAAAAAAGAAAAATCAAGAATTAAGTTTAGAAGAAAAAGAATTTAATCGCCAGTTATCAAGAGAAAGAATTGTTATCGAACATATTCACAGAAGTCTGAAGAGATTTAGAATTTTATCATCAAGATACAGGAATCGGAGACGACGTTTTGGTCTGAGATTTAATTTAATCGCTGGCATTTACAACTACGAACTTGCTTTAGGCTATAATCAAGTAGCTGAATAAGACTTTTGCAGGAGGTCTCATGTGTTCTACCAAAAACCAATTAGGCAAAAAACAGAGTTCTTGTAAAATCAGATAGGTCAAAAACCTATCTGATTTTGGTTTAAACCGAGACTAAACCGCCAGCGGCCTGGTATCTAGCGCGAGCTTTGCGCCATGATTGTTGCGCTTGGATAGTTTTGCGACGGTCATCCCCTTTACTGACTTCATCGAGACGGGTTTGGGCCTGTTCGTATTCGGCGCGAGCTTTTTCCTTATCGATTTTTGAGCCTAATTCCGCCCCATTAACGAGGACTTTGATCTCATTATTTTCGACTTCGGCAAAACCGCCCAAAACTGCGATATTTTCCCAGTCTTTCCCCGGTCGAATTCGCATTACGCCAATATTCAGGGCAGTTAATAAAGGAGCGTGACCGCTAAGAATACCTAATTGTCCCGTGGAACTGGGTAGGATTACTTCTTCAGCCACGTTATCCCAGACAATGCGATCGGGTGTAATAACCCGTACTGTAATGCTCATGGGTGATAATAACGATAATTTTGGCAGATTTCTGGGTTAAGTAACCGCTAAACGCGGTTACTACTGACTTTTAATTAGCCTTTTTTGAGTTTTTCGCCTTTAGCGATCGCTTCATCGATATTGCCGACCATATAGAACGCTTGTTCGGGTAAGCTATCGAGTTCACCTTTGAGGATCATCTGGAAGCCTTTGATCGTATCAGCGAGAGTAACGTATTTACCCGGGGAACCGGTGAACACTTCGGCCACGAAGAAAGGTTGCGAGAGGAAACGCTCAATTTTGCGAGCGCGGTCAACGATGAGACGATCTTCTTCCGACAATTCGTCTAAACCGAGAATAGCGATGATGTCCTGTAACTCTTTATAGCGTTGCAGGGTAGATTGGACGGCGCGAGCGGTGCCGTAGTGTTCATCACCGACGATATCGGCCTGTAGCATGGTGCTGGTGGAACCGAGGGGATCTACTGCCGGATAGATACCTTTGGAAGCCAGACCACGGGATAGTACAGTTGTTCCGTCCAAGTGAGCGAAGGTAGTAGCGGGAGCGGGGTCAGTCAAGTCATCCGCGGGTACATAGACTGCTTGGATGGAAGTGATCGATCCTTCTTTGGTGGAGGTAATCCGCTCTTGCAGGTCGCCTACGTCAGTGCCGAGGGTGGGTTGGTATCCTACCGCAGAAGGCATCCGACCGAGGAGCGCCGATACTTCCGAACCAGCTTGCACGAAACGGAAGATATTATCAATAAATAAGAGTACGTCTTGCTTGTTGACATCGCGGAAGTATTCGGCCATGGTCAAAGCGGAGAGACCGACGCGCATTCTCGCTCCGGGGGGTTCGTTCATCTGACCGTAAACGAGGGCGATTTTCGATTCTTCGGGGTTATCAGCGTTGATTACCTTCGATTCGATCATCTCGTTGTAGAGGTCGTTTCCTTCGCGGGTTCTTTCACCCACACCGCCAAAAACCGAGACACCACCGTGTTGAATGGCGATATTGTTGATTAATTCCATCATAATGACGGTTTTGCCCACACCAGCACCCCCAAAGAGGCCGATTTTGCCCCCTTGACGGTAGGGGGTGAGCAGGTCAATCACCTTGATACCGGTTTCAAAAACCGTCGGTGTTACTTCAAGATCGACTAATTTGGGAGCGGGACGGTGAATAGGAGAGGTTTCGATGACGTTAACCGGTCCTTTTTCGTCCACGGGTTCACCAAGAACGTTAAAAATCCGACCGAGGGTGCATTTACCCACGGGAACGCTAATCGCTGCGCCAGTATCGACGATATCCATACCGCGCACTAAACCATCGGTGGTACTCATGGCAACGGCCCGCACTTGGTTATCACCGAGTAACTGTTGTACTTCACAAGTAACGGATAAATTTTGACCGGCGGAGTTAGTTCCTTTTACGGTTAAGGCATTATAAATACGGGGCAGGTTGCCACTGGGAAATTCGGCATCGATGACAGGACCGATGATCTGGACGATTTTACCAACGTTAGTTTCTGTTGTCGCTACCATTGTTTATGTCTACTCTGGGTTTTAGCTGATAACTCCCACAAGGGGAAAGTCTTAATTTTTTGTAAAATTAGCCAATACTCAGCTTATCACGCTAGGGGATCAGATCAGTTATCAGTTATCAGTTATCAGTCACCAGTGATCAGATTTGAGTTTTCCGTGGACAGTCTGATCGCTGATCGGTATTAAATGGCAATTTTCTGCTTACTGGTTACTGATCACCGATAAAAAGTAAGGCAGGCCTTAGCCTACCTTAAAACAAAGCGAGGTTGATCAACTTTGAGGATGCCGATGCAGTGGATGGAATTGGTCTATTACCATATATTGTCGATTATAGCAAGGGTTTTGCTGGTTGCATAGATTCAATTAACAAATAATCTTAAGCTTGACCATAGATTTTAGTCTATGTCTTGAGCCACAAGAACTATCTCCTGTCAAACTGGGTTTAAACCTGAACCTCAGTTCGGGATTAGTCAAAATTCTGAATGTTCTCCTAGCTGATAAACCCTATTCTTTCGTGGAACTGATGGCAAAATCTCTTTAACCGTAACTAACCTTCATTCGGTAAAGATTTTCCTCCTCTTGATCGCCTCGGATAATTGTGCTGTAAGATATATTCAGTTTAAATTGTTTAGGCTCGCAATCGTAGATGAGAATAAATTTCGGTAGCTTTTGCGGGAATAGATCAATAATCTCAGGAAATTATCGTTTAATTATATGAATTCTGCTAAAATTATCGCTATTATCACGGGAGCAATTTCGATTTTAATCGCCGTTGCCTATTTAATTCTCGTCCAGATTCTCGACTTTCGTAGCGAGATGATTCCCGCTCCCCTAGAAGTTATTTTTCCTGGATGATAAAAATCGGGGTTGAAAATTTTTCAACCCCAGAAAAAGCAATTTTTGAGCCGATTAACCCACTGGTTGTAACTGTAATTGCGAGAGGGTAGTGATTTTATTGTAGTGGTGATAGCTCAAACCTTTGCTAATTTAGCATTGTAGTCATGCTTACCAACCGATAAATCCGTTGACGAAAGGTATTATTAAGTCTTTCAATAGCATTAGTTTGACCACTTTCTTTTCCTACTGCTCGATGACGTTTACTGGGAATTACTGTCTTATACTAAATCCGTTGAGTATAGGCTACATATCAGGAGAGGCACTCATGCAATAGGCAATAGGCAAAAGGGGCAATAGATAATCAGTCTTTAATAACCGGATTTAGTCTTAGATGTTGTTTATGTTAAAAGAGAACGCTTTTAAGGATGTTCCAGTTCCGTACACTTTTGCTTGATTCATCTTTGTGTCTGACAACGCCTGAAATTCCCCCTTCTCTCCTATAGCTTTTAAAGTGGAGGGTTGCATCAAAAGAGTTCCTCTGCCCTTATTGCCGGGGTCGTCTTTGCCAAGCAACAACTAATTTAATTTCCTCATAACTATAATTATCTCCCAGATTTTCTTTGAGAGTTTTCAGGGATCGATCGCCCACTTTTTTGATCACTAAACGAATATATTCCTGTTTATTTTTAGAGACTAACTGATTAATATCAATTTCGTAACCCGCTTCCAGCAATTTAGCTAAATGTTCATAGATGGTTGAGACTTTTAAGCTTCTTTTGCGAGCGATTTCTTCCACAGTCAACCCATCTTGATAGTATTGGAGAGTGAGCAATTGAGTAGAGGGAAGACTATCCTGACAAAAATCATTAATTGCCGCTATAAATATATCCCCATACTGTTGTACTTTACTGTGTACTACTCCAGAAATTTGACGAAACTCCCCTAAACTCCGGGGTTTTGATTGGGCCATCAAACGCAGACTAGAATCATGGAAAATAACGTAGGGAGGCACCCCTTGACTATCGGCAATTTTTTTCCGCAGTTGCCGCAAGCGATCGAATAATAAATCACTTTCCAGCGTATTGGGATTGTCGTCTCCCAAGATTTGACCGTTAGCTTTTTGGGGGACGGCAATAAACACGGAACGTTGTTTCCGCATCACTTCCCAACTGTGTTGATTAAGTTTCAAGATTCTAAAATCGTCTTCAGTTTCTACTAATAGATTTTGCTGGACAAGGGAACGACTTAAACGTTTCCACTCCTCCACAGTTTTATCTTTACCGATGCCATAAGTAGATAATAAATGATGTTGATATTGGGTGATTCTTTCACCTTTTCCTCCCCTCAGTACGTTGATTATGTGCATCATACCGAATTTCTGTCCCGTCCGCGCCACACAGGATAAAAATTTTTGTGCTTCGATCGTCCAATCCTGGTTATTTGTACCATTCCGACAGTTATCACAGTTACCACAGTTACCCGCAAAACTTTCTCCAAAGTAACCTAGTACGCTCGATCTTCTACATTCAGTCCCTTCAGCATAATCTAACACCTGTCGCAATTGTTGACGAGCTTTCTGTTGTTCATTTTGCTCGGTTTTTTGGTTAATAAAATACTCAATTTTTCTGGCATCTGCAAAGCTAAAAAAGAGGGTACATTTAGCTGGTTCTCCGTCCCTACCCGCACGGCCAGATTCTTGATAATATCCCTCTAAATTGCGGGGTAAATCGTAATGAATGACAAAGCGTACATCCGGTTTATTAATCCCCATACCGAAGGCAATTGTCGCCACCATAATCTGCACATCATCCCGAATAAAACGGGTTTGATTTTTACTTCTTTCCCGATCCTCCATACCGGCGTGATAGGGTAGGGCATTAATACCATCTTTTTGTAACTGTTCTGCAACTTTATCGACGGTTTTGCGGCTGATACAGTAAACTATTCCTGCTCCTTTTTGTCCTTTAATATGTTGATACAATTGCTGATAAGATTTACTGGTTTTAGGTTGAACTTCATAATAAAGATTAGGACGATTAAAACTAGCAATATGAATGGAAGTATCTCGCAATCCTAATTGTTGGATAATATCTTCTCTAACCTGTTGGGTAGCGGTGGCAGTTAAAGCCAGAATTGGCACGGAGGGAAAGCGTTGACGAACTTGTTTAATTTGTCGATATTCAGGGCGAAAATCATGACCCCAATCGGAGACACAGTGTGCCTCATCTACCGCTAAACAGGCTAAACCGAGGTAATTATCAATAACAGCTAAAAAATCTAAAAAACTAGGCGATAATAATCTTTCTGGAGCCACATATAACAGTTTAATTTTTCCTTGTAGGATTAAAGATTCTCTTTCTCTGACTTGTTTAGCGTTTAAAGTGCTATTGAGAAATGTTGCCCCGATGCCATTATCAGCTAAGGCAGTTACTTGATCCTGCATTAAAGCAATTAGGGGAGAAACCACCACCGTCACCCCTTTTTTGATTAAAGCAGGCAGCTGAAAACAGAGAGATTTACCGCCTCCGGTAGGCATAATTACTAATAAATCCTGATTATTTAAAGCAGCCTCAATTATTTGGCGTTGATTCGGTCGAAATTGATCGTAGCCAAAGTGATATTTTAAGGCTTTTTCTAAAGAGTCAATTGCAGCCATTGAGCAAGGGGAAAAATATTTTTATAGTAGTTATTTTAAGGTTAGGGATTTAAGTGATCATTGATCAGTGATCAGTAATCAGTAAAAAGAAAGCTGATAGCCAAAACAACTGACTTTAAGATTGTCTCACCTGATCGGGAACACCAACAAAGGAGAGATTGGCTAATTTTTTCAGATTTTGACAGCGCAATAACTCGTTAAAATTGAGACTCGATCGCCCCTCAATTTCAGCTATAGTCTCAATAGCCGATAATAAACCCTTAGCGGCCTCGGTTTCCGTGTAACCGCGTCTAACGGCCACTTTTAGGGCCGCTTCATCTGCGTCTAATTCCCGTTGGGGGCTGCGTTTTTCTCGCCAAATCCGGTTAATTGCCAAGGCAGTTAAACCCCCTGCTACTGCCATACCGACGGCATCGGTTTGCAGGGTTTCCACGGTTAAACCGATCATACCAGCTAGAGCAATTACTCGATCGAGATCGGGTTTAAACCATTTTACTGCCGTTAAAACAGAGACGGCCCGTAACAAGACTAGATCCCGTTGGGATCTTGATAATTGCCGCCAGAGGTCAAAATTAATTTGAATTGGTCTGACCCCTCTTTGCCAAGGCAGGGGAAAATTAGTTTCGATTACCTTGGTGCTTTCGGGTTTGCTGACAATGCGCGTCATCATCCGTCCCGAAGCAGGCATGAGGTCTAGTAAATGACTAATCTCGTTGTCTTGGTTCATCGATCGCCAGCCAATAGTCTTCGATCATTGAGTATAATCGCTTTCTGAGCTAATATCTCTTTTCCGACAATTTTCTCAAAGTTGAGTTTTGTTAAGATAGAAAAAACGCCGGGGTTTGCCGACGGAAGGGACAAGGGGAGCAAAAATCGCTTCTCCCTACTCTGCTATACCTTTTCCACAGGATTTAGTATTCAATTTTGCACGATTAATTATAAGCTAACTAGGAGAATTTTTATGCCAAGTAAAATAAAAACTTGCCCCTTCACCTGAGCGGGATTCTATGCAAATTCTCTCTCCTTGATTATCAAGAATTTTTTTGACAATTGATAGACCTATGTCTGTATTTTCGGTTTGATCTCGCTCAAAAATTTTTCCTTGATATTCGGGAGCGATACCCGGTCTATTAACTGACAACTGATAACTGCTATAAACCACCCCAAACTAATCGGGCTGCCCAAAAGGGAATTAACAAAAATAAAGCGATAAAATCAGCCCATCTTAACTTTAATTCGTGCCAGCGTACTTGATGCTGATTGGGACTGGTAAAACCGCGAACCTCCATAGCGATCGCTATTTGTTCGGCGCGCAAAAGCAAATTATCTAGTAATTTTTCCACTACTGTTAACCAGACGTTTAAACTTCTTTTAATCCCTAATTTTTGCCAATCGATCGCCCTAGTTCGCACTGCCCTAGCTAGATTTTGGACTTCTTCTAAAACCAGAGGAATAAAGCGCAAAGACAGGGTCAGAGTCAGAGAAATTTCCGTCACTGGCACATGAAATCGCCGTAAAGGACTCATTAAATTCTCTAAACCTTCGGTAATTTCTTCCGGGGCTGTCGTCAACAAAAAGAGATTAGTGCTATAAATTAAAGTAAAAACTAAGGTACTAATTCTCACTGCTAATTCCAAAGAACGTCGGGTAACAAATAAACGACCTCTATCCCATAAAACATACTGATAATCACTTGCTGGCGGTAAATTCAGCCCTTCATCGGGTAAACGCGGCTGAATACTCACCCCTAAACCATCGGGAGTGATAGCGGTAATCAGAAAGACGATAATCGCTAAAAATATCAGCCAGCCCATCTGTTGCCGCCAGACGCGGGGGGGAATAGGTGCCAGCAGGGTTAACAACATTAACAATCCCACCAAAGCTAAACGCCACCAAGCATTAGCTAATAAAGGTGCTGCTAAAAAAGCCATTAACCAGATAAATTTTACCCTGGCATCTAGTTGATGTAGTCGGGTAATCGGTTGATCGAGATAAAGACCGATGGGCAAACTTCGCAATAAATCCATAAATTAGACCTTGGTGGCTCTATTAACCGTTTTTTCCACTTCTCGCGCCGGTTTGCCGCGCCAGATTAAGCGGATCGGGGTTCCTTTAAAGCCTAACTGTTGCCGGAATTGCCCTTCGATGTAACGGCGATAGTTATCATTAAAGCGCTGGGGATCGTTAACAAAAAGGGCGATCGTGGGGGGGTGACTCGATACTTGCGTGCCATAGTATAGTTTCCCCTGTTTTCCGCCCCTGGTGGTGGGGGGATTGTGCCACTTCACCGCATCTTCGATCACATCGTTGATTACCGAGGTACTGACGCGACGACGGTGAGATTCGGCGGCAATATCGACTAATTCGAGGATTTTGGTGACTCTTTGCCCCGTCATGGCACTGACAAAGATCATTTCTGCCCAATCCATAAAATAAAGCCGATCTTGGAGCATTTTGGTATAAGTATTGATAGTGTAGGTGTCTTTCTCCACCGCATCCCATTTATTGACTACTAGCACCACCGCGCGCCCTTCTTCAATGATTCGTCCTGCCAATTTTAAATCCTGTTCGGTGACACCATCTAGCACATCGATGACGAATAGTACCACATCAGACCGGCGAATTGCCTTAAAAGCACGGTTAATACTGAAAAATTCGGCTCCATAGTCCACATTCTTCTTACGGCGAATGCCAGCGGTGTCAATTAACCGATAAACCTGTCCTTCTCGTTCAATTAAAGTATCGATCGAGTCTCTGGTGGTTCCCGAAATCGGACTAACGATCGCCCGTTGTTGTCCGGTTAAAGCATTGAGGAGACTGGATTTACCCACGTTAGGACGACCGATAATTGCCACTTTAATTTCTTCATTTTCGGGAATTTCCGCCGCAGGTGGCAAATATTTAATCACCGCATCGAGTAGTTCTCCTGTACCAGAGCCGTGAATGGCCGAGATGGGGAAGGGTTCACCGATGGCTAATTCCCAGAATTCCGTCGCTTGCAGGATACCCTGTTCCACCGATTCACATTTATTGACGGCCAAAAGTATCGGTACATTTTGCTGTCGTAACCAAGCGGCAATTTCTCGATCGCCGGCGGTAATTCCCCCTTGCCCATCGACGACAAAAATCGCCACACTTGCCTCTGCTAGGGCGATTAAAGCCTGTTCGCGGATTAAAGGGAGAAATTCGCTGTCATCGTTAAAAACTAGCCCTCCTGTATCGACAATTTGAAAATCTCGATCGCACCAGAAAGCTGGTTGATAGGTGCGATCTCTGGTAATCCCGGGTTGATCGAAAACGATCGCCTGTTGATCTCCAGCGATACGATTGACGAGGGTGGATTTGCCCACATTGGGACGACCGATAATAGCGACGACAGGCAGTTTCATAAAGGGAGGAGGGGACGGAAATTAAAGACCCAATATTCTATCATAGCGATTTGCGATCGAACTTGGTTGATTGATAGCGTTTCTGTTCGGCACTGAGACATTGAATACTTTAGTCTGTAGAACTTTGGTGTATAAAAGACTAGAATTCTGCCTATGCAATCTGGTCAACTAGAGCAAATTTTAGGACGAGAGCTACAGCGTTGTCGCCAAGAAAAAGGGTGGTCGCAAGAGTATTTGGCGGAAATAACAGGTCTGCATAGAACTTACATCAGTCAACTAGAGCGAGGATTAAAAAGTCCATCAGTGAGAGTGCTTAGTCATATTACTAATGCTTTAGGTCTGAGGATGAGTGAATTTTTGTATTCCGTAGAGGAATCCTTAAGTGTTAACGAACGACGAGACTAAAAGACTAAAGCAGGCCATTCTAGCCGCAATTGCCTCACCATTGATTGGCTCGATCGAGGATTATAGCTGGGAAGCAATTTTTCATTATGTCAAGAATATTTCTTTATCGGATCCTGCCCTAGGCAGAAGCAAACTACTCTACGATGCAGTGGACAGTAAAACTGCCCGTGGTTGGTCGCTAAAATCTCTACAACTGAATAGTTTAACTACAGATAATACCTTTTTGTTCGTAATTCAACGAGCAGATATTATCAAAAAAGCCATTCAACTTGGGGTTCCCTCTTTGAATCTGCAATCTTCCCCCGCACAACTGGGAACCGCTATTATTCAACACTGGAACGAGAAGATTCGCTCCAGTCAAACTGCTCAAAATGTCATCAACAGCTATGAGGGAATATTGCTAAAAAACCGAGAGGGCAATGAATATGTTTACTGTGAATACCCCCTTAATCCTCTTGATCCTAATGTTTTTTCTTGGGCATGGGCAATAGATAAAAAAACTGGGGGAGTAGGGGCAGGTTTACAGGGAAGCATCGCTGGCAAAACTCAGTTAGTTTGGTACAAAAATCAGAAACAGTTGTTTAGAAGCAGAACAATCCCCGCTGCCGCTATTCGTCTGAGAATTGAGAGAACTCGTCTGACAATAGACCGATATGTGGAGACAATTTTTGCAGCGCTACAAACCCAAACTAATACTCAAGATTTTGTCCCATAGAGTCTGCTACCACTTTGCCTAACAGTGGTGGCACAGATTCTCCAATTTGAGAGGCCATATCAGTATAAGTCCCTAAAAAGTGAAAATGATCGGGATAAGAATGTAATCTTGCTGCTTCACGAATTGTGATTGTCCGATTCTGGGTCGGATGAAAAAATCTGCCAGAACCGGGATGAAAAAACCACCTTGTAATTGTTCTTGCTGGTTTATCCCAAGAAAGTCGACCATAGGCCCCGCTATAGTGTTTTTTCGGTGCTAATTCAGCAGGTAAATCTCTCGCATCTTGTCCTTCCGCCAAAATTTGCACTCTTGACATTTGAATTGGTGTTAAAGCACGGGCAATATGATTAACAATTTTTTGACTTTGCTCACGCATCTTCTGTTGATATATGGTCTCGGGTTCCCTAGTATAAATTTCGTGATCATAAGCTTGTCCTGCTTCTAAAGTAGGTAAATCACTAATGGCATCTTTAACAGTAGTAACTGGGGCAATATTTGGTTCTAGTAAAGTAAGCTGTCTCCAAGATTTTACAGCTTTATAATCACTTCTGATATCACCAGAATGAGTTGCTTGGGGAAGGGAGGGTAAACGCTCTAGACTAGCTAAAAAAAAGGCTCTTGAGCGAGTTTGTGGCACTCCATAATAAGCGGCGTTTAGGGAGGTAGTAACTACTTGATAACCCCAAGATTCTAACTGTGCTACAATTTCATCTCTGATGATACCGCCATAAGCTTTCAAAATTTCAGGAACATTTTCCATGACTACATGAAGAGGACGAAACTCTTGAACAAATTCTAAGAAAGACTTATATAAATGATTGCGAGAATCATTAAGATAGCGATACCCAGCCGGGATATTTCGTGAAAATCCTTGACAGGGTGGCCCCCCAATCAGGGCAGTTAGTTCTTCTCTTTGTAAACCTAAGTATAAGCGCAGTTCTGATGGATTAACTTTGCGGATGTCTTCCTGAAAAGTGCGTGTTTTAGGATAATTATGTTGATAGGTTGCTAATGCTTTCGCATTTACATCAATTGCACAGATAGATTCAAACCCAGCTAAATGAAATCCCGTGGTCAATCCGCCCGCACCAGAAAATAAGTCGATAATTTGTTGTTTCATAGTTGAATACTATCGTATTCGGAGCCTCTTGTCAACTAAATAGGGTATGCTGAAAAAGTTTTTCGGTTCAGGGAAAAAGTACCTCAATTTTCCCCCTGATCACTCCCATGCCTGGTACTTTTTGATTGACAAAAAGTCTAAAAGTCTTACCCAACAAGGTTTTTAGATTTTTTCAGCAAACCCTAAATATAATAGCGATAATAGCGACGACAGGCAGTTTCATAAAGGGAGGAGAGGGCGAAAATTAAAGACCCAATATTCTATGATAGCGATTTGCGATCGAACTTGGTTGATTGATAGCGTTTCTCATAAGTGTGTAAACGTTTAGGCAGCAAATAGGGAGCCAAATGCCTGAAATCACCGACTAACAAGGTCTTTAGTCCCTTGTGCCAAGGCAATGGTCAATCCTAACCAACCTTATAACTGTTGAGAAGGGAGAAAAAGCTGACGGCTAAAATAACTGATCACTGCCTTTTTCTAGGATTGAGAATCAGAATCCACCTCTGTCTTCACTTCGGGGATAATATCGGGTCTTTGGGCATCTTCCCAACCGACCGGGCGTTTAGAATTGTACCAAGCGATCGAACCGATGGTGACAGCAGCGAGAAAACCGACCACATAAACTGCTACAAAATAAACGGGGAATTTGCCACTGGCCACTTCTAGGATTAGATACATAATTTTTTCACGATTAAGCTTTTAATTTGTATATCTTAACAGAATCGGCCTCCTCATCCCTATTCTCGATCGCTACTGGTCCACCAACCGGAAGGCAGCCAAATACCGCCTTGACATCCTCACCGCCGTAAACGGACGGTGATTCCCAAACCTCACGATTTAGGTTTCTGCTTCTTTCCCTTGCGGGGTTCCGCACCTGCCTTAACAGATTTACTCTGTTCTGGTCT
>NZ_SFBY01000399.1:0-4521 GCF_007095505.1 Microcystis sp. M_QC_C_20170808_M3Col | reverse complement strand
CTGAACGAAACCCCCTACTATCTGTTGTCAAGGTTCAGTTTTTAGCTTGGTTATCGCTTTTCCCATTGTAGCTTAAAGCCGTCCTAAAAGGACGGGGTTTTAACCCAAATTTTCGATAAGCCTTTGGAGGTGTCGATTATTATCGGTTAGAAAGACCGCAGTTTCCCCGCGACCAACCCCATTCTTCCACTCCCACGGAAATTTGCGAACCTGGACGGACATCTCCTTTCGATAAGTCTATCAGAGTCACACTGACTGCGGCGAATAAACTGCCACGATAAATCGGTTGTCCTTTGTTGTTAGTATTTTTAAAACTAAGGCTAGAAACTTGGGGAGGTTGACCGGAACGCGTCCAGCGAATGCGTTCAAAACGTCCATTGAGAAATTCTGCCGAATAGAACCAACCGTTATTCATGCGACCTCGACAAAAAAGCTGTTGTGTGGCTACGGTAGCAGGAATATTGACAGATAAACTCAGAAGGCTGAATGAAGCGAGAGCGATCGGCAAAAATTTCATAAAAGTTGGCACTATAGCGTCAAATAATCCCATTATAAGTTTTTAGCTCGCAAATTTAACTATCGCGGCTGCGGTAAGTTCTGGTTTTTCGAGGTGGGGAACATGACCACAGTGAGGAATCCAGACCAGTTGATTATTGGGTAAGGCCTGCTGAAATATCTTCGCGTCTTTTGTGCCTAAAATTTGATCGTTTTCGCCCCAAATAATCAGCGTTTCTCGGTTTATTTGGCTTAATTTCGGCAAAAATCCCCCATAACCGCCACTTTTGGTAAAAGAGATTAAAGCCTCACTCCAGTGGGGACAATTCAGGTGCAGATTAGCACAGGTGCAAGCATCAACAGTGGCCAAAGTTTGATCAAAATAGGCGGTACGACTGATATTTTGACGCACGCGGGAATTGGCTAAAAAATTAGTTGCCCACTTATCGAGGGGAGAAAACATCAATTTACCCAAGACCGGGGGATTAGCTAGTCCTGCGCTGTCAATGAGGACTAATTTCGCCACTATTTCCGGGTAGGAGAGGGCAAAATCGAGGGCCACTGCACCCCCCATGGAAGCACCGACTAAAATTATCGGTTCGGCGATCGCAGTTTGCCAGAAATGGTAAAGATGGCTTTTAATAGTTTTCGGAGATACTTCCAAATCTGGCGATCGCTCAGTAAAACCGAAGCCGAGTAGATCTATCGCCCAAGTTTCCCTATTTTGGGCGAGTAAAGGTAGTAAACGCCGAAATTCCAGCAGGGAACTATCAAAACCGTGTAGGAGGAGAAAAGGCGGTTGACCTTGCCCTTGTTGACTATAGGTGGTTAGGATCGATCGAGGATAGATAGGGCTATCGATGGCAATTTGCTGGATATTCTGGAGGAGAGCAAGGGAGGTATCTTCGCTCAATCCCTCGCTAACAGTGGGTAAAAAGTTAGGATAATTCACGGATGAGGGCGAAAGTTTGATGAGGCAACAGGCAAGGGGCAAGAGGCAAGAGGTGTTTAGATATGTGTAGTTAAGTAGTCGTGCAAAATTAATTTCCTAGTGAAGATAGGCAAGAGGCAAGAGGCAGTTAGATATGTGTAATTAATTGTCTCTAGCTACAGATGTTAATAGCTAATTTCGAGGGTGACAGCAGCGCGCAGGGTTTGTTCCCCTCCGATAACCGGGCTACTGGCAGCATCGGCACTCCGAAAAACCGCTTCTGAGCGGGCTATTGGCACGGGATTACCAGTATTACCCACTTGGATAGAAACCGTTTCTTTCGGCAATAAACCGAGGGCTTGTAACACGATTGTCGCCTGTTCTCTAGCTTGTTCCGTGGCTTTGATGAGGGCAGTTCTTTGGGCAGCTGCGATCGCTGATTCGCCAGCAGTAAAACTCACCCCATCGATGCGTGTTGCCCCGACTTTCACCGCTTCATCGATTAAACTACCCGCTTCGGCTATATCAATCTGAAAACTAATCAAATTAGCCCCGATATAACCGATTAAACGTCTTTGATTGTTGCTGAAGTCGTAATTGGGCTGTAAACTAATGCCGGTGGTTTCCAATTTTTCCACTTGACGGGAACGGAGAAATTTAACTACCGCATCACTACGACTGGCGACTTCCCGCTGCACTTTCCCCGCTTCTTTGCCTTGAACTTCTACCCCTAAGCGCACTATTGCTTGAGAAGTGGCGATATTTTCTATTCCTTCTCCCGTCACGGTAATTGTCCTCAATTCTCTTGTGTTTGCGTAACTAGGCATAACTAATCCGGTGTTGATGAGGATAAGGGACAGCAAAAAAGCCAAGCAAAATTTTCTGTAATTCATGAAAAATCCGTAGCGATCGATACTATATTTCGATTCTAGCCTTTATTTTGGGCAATTGAGTGGAAGATTATCCCTTTTCCGTCACTTTCGGAATATTGGTGACTAAGCTCTGGGAACTTGAGAAGAGGCCTTTAAGCAAGATTGGTTCGTACACCGCTGCTATTGTACCTCATCTATCCGATCAACGCTGTTCTTGGCATCAACGGGCCAGAGAAGTTACGTCCAGCCCTAAATGTCCTGCATTATCTTTAATTGAAACCTAGTTGATTAAAAAGATAAATTCTCAAAACTTGCTATGATCTAACAAGATTATTATTGTACTTTCTCGGCTTAATTATCCACTTCAATGACTCGCCAAATTCACGACCAATTTGCCAAGGAATATTTAGAGGAACTCTTAGCGTCTCTAGGGACGATTAAAAAGAGCAAGAAAGTCAAGAGTGAAGTCCAAGAAATCGATGTCTGGTTTGAACCAGCCAGTTCAGCATCAAGGACTGAATTACCCTTGGGGTTACTGGGTAAAATGGCGGCGACTTGCTGCTTATTTGAACCTTTCCGTAACCCACCCTCCGAGGTAGAGATTCGCAGTTGCATCTCAAAGTTATATGCGGTTCATGGCGAGGTCTTAAGGAAGGCGAAACGGACAAGCAAAACTCTAACAGAAGCTGAACTACCATTTCTCTGGATTTTAACGCCTACTTTTTCAGCGAGAATGATTGAAGAATTCGTGGGAATCCCCCCTTCATTCCTACCGGAAGAGGGGATGAAAGAGGAGTGGGGAAAAGGAGTTTATTTTTCCCCTAGCCTGTTCAAAACAGGAATTGTTGCCATCCATCAATTACCAGTCAATGAGGAGACTTTATGGTTGAGGGTACTAGGGAAAGGAGGGACACAGAAACGAGCAGTAGAAGAATTAGTGCAATTGCCTGAAGGTAATCCTTTCCAAGAGAATTTACTGGAAATTCTGGCCAACTGGCGGCAGAGTTTGGAATTAAGAGATAATTTAAGTACCGAAGAACAGGAGGACATTATGAACCTATCACCAGCTTATCTAAAACAACGGGAAGAGTGGAAACAAGAAGGGATACAAGAAGGGATACAAGAAGGGATGCAAGAAGGGATACAACGAGGCAGTTTAGAAGGACAACTATCGCTGATAACCAGTCTTCTGGAAGGACGCTTTGGCAGCCTAGATGCAGAATTATCTGGTCTGGTGGAACAGATTGCCCAACTTCCCGTCTCCGAACGCACTGGGTTACTTCTTTCTCTGGCTAATTTATCTCGCTCAGAACTGTTAGAAAGATTCAGGGAAAATTAAACTTTTAATCTCCCTAAGCTATCAATAACTATCCCCAAGCATTAATAGAAAACGGGTTTCTCGGAGAAACCCGTTTTCTGTGCGTTACTCAAAAACCCCTCCAATTAATGAAGGGGAATTGTCGGATTTTATTGATGGTATTAAGATACTTTTGTGGTTTCTTTTTCTGTCGATTTGGAAGTCTTCAATTTGCGCTTGAGGGTTGAGGCTGCGCCTAGAGTGCCGAGGGCGAGGAGGCTGAGGGTTGAGGTGGGTTCGGGAACTAGCATAGTACCAGTGTTGGTAAAAGTGTTGGTAAAAGAGAAGCTCAGGTCATTGTAATCAAATGGACCATTAAACAGATCTTCAAAGCTGACTAAAGTTTTGTTTGGCATCCAGTTTTCTTGCACTCTGGCATGAGTCTTGTTGTCTGGATTTCGGCTAGCGGGTCCGTTAAAAAAGTTATCCCCTGTATTTTGGACAAACAGTCGGAATATCAATTCAGTACCGATAGAAAAAGAACCCAATGATACCGTACTACCCACTGTCGAAGAGTGATTATTGAAGATAAAAAGATCGTTAGAAAAATCTCCATCGTCACCAGGGTTGCCTAATCCATCACGCATTAAGTACAAACTGTTGCTGAACCAGGCAGAATTGCCCTCATAAGTGGCTATTATTGGAGAAGTATTACTTACCAACACTTTTATCCCTTCAGTGCCTGGGGATGCTATGGGAAAGGAATATGCTACCATCGGGGCGGAGACAACCGCCCCAAAAACTGCTCCTAGTGGACTGTTTCAGCTAATTTGGTGCAATAGATTCTCCCGATTCCTCCTCCTCAAACACAGGATAAAGATGTTTCAGCTTGACCCTAGCATCGCTGGTCGTAAACGTCCATATTA
>NZ_SFBY01000398.1:0-8534 GCF_007095505.1 Microcystis sp. M_QC_C_20170808_M3Col | reverse complement strand
TTAAATAGACAGCACAATTATAAAGATTCTTTGATAAAAATGCCAACTTATCAAATGCTAAAAATTCATTTTTATTAAATTTGATTAGATGTCTTTGAACTAATTTCATGTTCTTCCTCGAAGCACTTAATTAAATATTCGGTTTTTCTTGTTCTTCGTCTTATTGAATACAGACGTTTTCCTTGTAACTGATATCGATTCCACATCCTCCAAGTAGTGTCATAACTGATCCCCTTTTTCTTGGCATAATCTCATAGTTTCAACTGTAAGGTAAACTGGCACTAACCACAGTAGCAGTTGTTTGCTGTTATTTGCGTATATTTTTTACAAAACTTTACAATACTAAATCCGTTGAGTATAGGCTACTTATAAGGACAGGCAAAAGGCACTCATGCAAGAGGCAAAAGGGGGGATAAATAATCAGTTTTTAATAACCAGATTTAGTATTAACATTCAATTGATAATTTTTACTAATATATTGCTTACAATCCATTGCCAGTAAGGACTATAGCTACAATGATTGATTTTTATCATGGTGAAGAATTTTAATTTTTTTCTCAGAAAAAATCAATTATTGAAAATGTTCTCAATAGTAGTTTCTACAATGAAGGTTTTTCGTCAAAACATCTTGGGGAATGTAAAAATATATAAAAGTATATGAAGATGTGCGGAATGTCGGTTAAATCGACAATAGCAGACAGCATCGGTGCCGAGCAGCTAAAACTTAATAAAAAGGCGACAAAACTTAATAATGTCCAAAACAGCTAATTATGCCCCTCGTGGGCTCTCTGGTTGGTTAAAGAAAAATCTAGGCTAATCCGATAATAACCTGCTGGCAAATCCTGCTAGGGGGGTTTTATCTGTTAAAATTTCTTGTCGTCGTGAAGTAAAGCGGGAAGAGTATGCGAATTCTATTTGTGGGTGCCGAGGCCGCCCCAATTGCCAAAGTTGGGGGAATGGGGGACGTAATTGGGGCATTACCGAAAGTCTTGCGTCAGCTAGGTCATGACGTGCGGATTTTTCTGCCCTACTACGGTTTTCTTCAGGAAAAAATGGACATCCCTTCCGAACCCATTTGGTCAGGATTCGCCATGTTTCATGATTTTTTAGTCTATGAGACGGTTTTACCCGATACGGATATTCCTCTCTACCTCTTTGGTCATCTAGCTTTCTCTGGACGCAATATCTACGGAGGCGAAGATGAGGCCTGGCGATTTACCCTATTTGCGAATGGTGCGGCGGAATTCGCATGGAATTACTGGAAACCGCAAGTTATTCACTGTCATGATTGGCATACGGGCATGATTCCCGTCTGGATGCACCAAGACCCCGATATTAGCACCGTTTTTACTATCCATAATCTCGCCTACCAGGGGCCTTGGCGGGAGGCATTAGAAAAAATGACTTGGTGTCCTTGGTATATGCAGGGCGATAATACCATGGCCGCGGCGGTTCAATTTGCTAATCGCATCACCACCGTTTCTCCCACCTATGCTCGTCAAATACAGACCCCCATTTATGGCGAAAATTTAGAGGGATTATTGTCCTATATTTCCGGCAATCTGGTGGGGATTGTCAACGGCATCGATACGGAGGTGTATGACCCTGCTAAAGATGTTTATCTTAAGCAGAATTTTACCCCAGAAACCATCGAAAAACGTCTGATCAATAAAATTTCCCTGCAAGAAGAAGTGGGGCTACAGGTCAGTAAAAGTGCCTTTGTCATGGCGATGGTGACGCGTTTGGTGGAACAAAAAGGTATTGATCTAGTGATGCAAATTTTAGATCGCTTTCTCACCTATACTGATGCTCAATTGATTATTTTAGGTACAGGCGATCGCTATTATGAAACCCAACTGTGGGAGATGACTTCCCGTTTCCGGGGGCGAATGTCCCTGCATCTTCTCTATAGTGATGCCCTTTCCCGTCGCATCTATGGGGGGGCCGATGCTTTGTTAATGCCTTCCCGTTTTGAACCCTGCGGCATTTCCCAATTAATGGCCATGCGTTACGGTTGTATTCCCATGGTACGCCGCACCGGTGGTTTAGTCGATACGGTATCTTTCCACGACCCGATTCAGGAAAAAGGAACAGGATTTAGTTTCGATCGCTATGAACCTTTAGACCTGTTTACCTGTATGATCCGGACTTGGGAAAGTTTCCGTTATAAACAGGATTGGCAAAAACTACAGCAACGGGCAATGACTCAAGATTTTAGTTGGTATAAATCCGCTTTGGAATATCTAAAAATCTACAAACAAATCACCGGACAATCGGATCAATTATCCGATGAGGAAAAAGATAAATTGGTCGCCCTGACTAGCAGTTAAATCCTCCTTGAGTAGGGGTGATATATCTTCACCCCTACTCCGGCAGAAATTAACCAGTGATGGCGTTGAGAAGAACTTCCGCTAGGGTCATATCTTCCATATCATCGATAGTAATCGTGTCAACGATATCGAATTTGGCCCCGGCCGTTTCTAGTTGATCGTCTAAAGCTTTAAGAAATTCGGTTGCTTGTCGATCATGGCCTACTTGAATCAGAGAAATAGCTAATTCTTGATCGCTATCGAGTTTTCGAGAAGCTTCGATAATTTGACGCATCACCGCTTTGCGATCATCTGGTTCTCCGTCGGTAATCACCAGAATAGTTTCTCCGTTGGGTTTAGTTTTGCCAGCAGTTTTGCGCTGAAAATAATTATCGAGGGCATCTTGAAGCACAGCTGCCAGGTCTGTCCTCCCCATGGGTTCATTTTCTTGATAAATTTGTGTCACCTTATCGGAAGTGACATTATCATAGCGTCGGAAACGTCCAGAAAAAAGATAGATAGTGATGCCGTCCGGATCGACTTCCTCGCACTTTCTAGCCAAGGCGAGGGTGGATTCTTGGGCAATTTGCCAACGGGTTTTCTCACTGGGTTTATCAGCAGTGGACATACTGCCACTTTTGTCAATAATCAGAGTATAATCTCTGTCGTGTACAACACTTTCACTGGCCATAGGGGCTATACCTCCAAGGGATTTGCGCTCGTCCTAGTCTAATAATTATTAAACTCTAGGATGGAAACTCTACCTCGATCGACTAGGGTTTTTTAACTATTGGGGGAGGAGACAGCGCCCCCAACAGCAGAAACTATCGGCAGAAAACCAGTCGGGCTAAAATGAAAAAAGTATGAAAATTATTTCTTAACCCGATATTGTTAAATTAGCCGATGAGTGATAGCAAATTGAGTGCCTCAACCGAGAAAAAGCCAGATCATCCACCTTCTTGGAGTTTTTGGACGGTGTTTAGTTCCACCTTCCTAACCATATTTTTTGCTGAAATCGGCGATAAAACCCAATTAGCCACCCTTCTCATCAGCGCCGAATCCCAATCCCCCTGGGTAGTTTTTGCCGGGGCAGCCAGCGCTTTAATCGCTACCAGTCTCCTCGGTGTCCTGATCGGTTATTGGATTGCTCGTCGTCTTTCCCCGAAAACTTTAGATATCGGTGTCGCTATCCTTCTCCTTTTGATCACTGGTTTACTCATCAGCGATATTCTCTAATCAATCAGTTATCAGTATTCAGGAGTCAGTATTCAGGAGTGGGTCGTCAGGAGATAGGGTGATAGGGTTTTGGGTTGATAGGGTGATGAGACAGCTTCCCCACTTCCCCACCTCCCCACTTCCCCACTTCCCCACTTCCCCACTTCCCCACTTCCCCACTTCCCCACTCCCTAGAATTTATGAATTGGCAATTATTCGGACTGACATTTATCACGGTTTTTTTGGCAGAAATAGGCGATAAAAGTCAATTAGTAGCGATCGCTCTCGGTGGCAGTTCCAAATCACCTAAAGCTGTCTTTTTTGGCTCAATTACCGCCTTAATCTGCACCAGTTTCTTAGGAGTCCTTGCGGGCGGCAGTATGGCGCAGTTATTCCCCGCTAAGATATTAAAAGCGATAGCGGCCATTGGTTTTGCGCTGCTTGCTGTCCGGCTGCTTTGGCCAGATTCGGATTGATAATTGGGTTTGCGGCAAAAAGCTTTTCCTGGGGGCAGGGTGTGGGGTGTGGGGTGTGGGGTTTTACGATTTTCACCTAGTCAATTACCTAATTTTCAGGGAAAAAGTCCCGGAATTTTCCCCCCGATCACTCCCATATCTGGTACTTTTTGATTGACAAAAAGTCTAAAAGTCTTAGCCAGCAAGGTTTTTAGATGTATTCAGCAAACCCTAATTAGGTTTGGCTGAATATTACTGTAAGCCCGACTATAAAACGGTTTTGGCACTTTTTCCAGGCACGCGAGGTATTGTGTTATTATGACTTCCCCGACCGACTCCTGATAGGTAAAAAACTTAGGTAAATTCCATAAAAATCATTAATTTTTTGGGAAAAAGTAGCAAAAATTACAAAAAATATCCAAAAAGTAGCGAAAATTACAAAAAATCTGCTAACCTAGCCGTAATATCACACAGATATTCGTAGAAAGATTCCCGAAAATCTCCTCAGCAAAAACATCCGTGTGAAGTAGCTAATATTGTCAGCGAGGTTAGTTCAAGATCATCATGTCAAATTTAGGACGACGTAAATTTCTCCTGTACGGTTCTGCCGCTCTGGGAACCAGTATTCTGTTAAAAGCTTGTGGTGGCAATCAAAGCCAAACCCCCACGGCCAGTCCTAGCCCAGCTGCTAGTCCCGCCCCAACTTCTGGAGAGACAATTAAGGTGGGTATTCTGCACTCCCTCAGTGGCACCATGGCCATCAGTGAAACCAGCGTAGTTGATGCGGAAAAACTGGCGATCGAGGAAATCAATGCCGCGGGTGGTGTTCTTGGTAAACAGATCGAGGCAGTGGTGGAAGATGGCGCTTCCGATTGGCCAACTTTTACCGAAAAAGCCACCAAACTGATCGATCAGGACAAAGTTGCGACTGTCTTCGGTTGTTGGACTTCCGCCAGTCGTCAGGCGGTTTTACCCGTGTTTGAAGCCAAAAACCATATGCTCTGGTATCCCGTCCAGTACGAGGGTCAAGAGTGTTCTAGAAATATCTTTTACACTGGTGCTGCCCCCAACCAACAGATCGAGCTGGCAGTGACTTGGTTGCTGGAAAACAAAGGGAAAAAATTCTTCCTCGTCGGTTCCGATTACGTTTTCCCCCGCACTGCCAACACGATTATTAAAGAGCAGTTAAAGGTAAAAGGCGGCGAAACCGTGGGCGAAGACTATCTACCCCTAGGTAACACGGAAGTTACCCCAATTATTACCAAAATTAAGCAAGCTTTACCCGATGGCGGCGTTATTTTCAACACCCTCAACGGTGATAGTAACGTGGCTTTCTTCAAACAACTGCAAGCGGCCGGTTTAACTCCCGATAAATATCCAGTCATGTCGGTGAGTGTTGCCGAGGAAGAAGTTAAACAGATTGGTAAGGAATATCTCCTCGGTCAATACGCTTGCTGGAACTATTTCCAAACCGTAGATACCCCCGCTAACAAGAAATTTGTTGCGGCTTTTCGAGCTAAATATGGTGAGGATCGCGTGACCAATGACCCGATGGAAGCGGCCTACATCATGGTCTATCTCTGGAAGCAAGCGGTGGAAAAAGCGGCAACCGCCGATGATCTCGACAAAGTTCGCGCCGCCGCCATCGGACAAAAATTCGATGCTCCCGAAGGACCGGTGGAAATGTTCCCCAATCATCACATCTCCAAAACCGTCCGCATTGGTCAGGTGAGAGATGATGGTCTATTTGACATCATTTGGTCAACTCCGGGGGTGGTGGATCCGCAACCCTGGAACCAATTTGTCCCCGAAACTAAGGGCTTTGCCTGTGACTGGACTGATCCGGCTAAGGGTGGTAAGTTCAAAATGGAAAAATCATAGTTTTAGGAGTTTTTCCAGACAATAACGAGAGTGAGGTGGGCATTACTGCTCACCCCACTTTTTAAAGCTTAAAAATGCACAGGAATAACGAAAAGTGTCAGCATTATTAGAAGGATTATTTAATGGTATTAGCATCGGTTCTGTGCTATTGCTGGCCGCTTTAGGACTAGCGATTGTTTTCGGACTGATGGGGGTGATTAATCTCGCTCACGGTGAGTTAATGATGTTAGGGGCCTACAGTACTTTTGTGGTGCAGAATATCTTTAAAGGTTTCGGTTCTCCCCTCTTTGATACTTATGTTTTATTTGCCCTACCGATCGCTTTTTTAGTGTCAGGATTGGCGGGATTATTATTAGAAAGGGGGGTGATTAGGTTCCTGTACGGCAGACCCCTAGAAACGCTGCTGGCCACTTGGGGAGTCAGCTTAATTCTGCAGCAATTTGTCAGAAGTGTCAACGGTTTATTAGTAATTAGTTTAATAGTTTTCTGTCTGTTATTTTTTGGGGCAATGACGGTGTTAAGTCGTCGCTTAGATTGGGAGAGAATTCGCAATTTAGCTATTGGTATCACCCTGCCTTTATCCCTAGCTGTCGCTGGATTATTAGGCTATCTTTTATCTTTTAATACCGTTCTCGCTAGACCCTGGTTTAGTGCCAGAAACGTCGATGTCACCGCTCCAGTTTGGTTACGGGGAGGTTTACCTTTACCGGGTTTTCAAATGCCCTACACCCGTCTATTTATTATCATTTTAACTGCCATTTGTTTGTTAGGAACCTATTGGTTTTTAAATAAATCTTCTTGGGGTTTACGCATTCGTGCCGTCACCCAAAATCGCCAGATGAGTTCCTGTTTAGGTATTCCGACAAATCAAGTGGATGCTTTGACTTTTGCCCTCGGTTCGGGATTAGCTGGAGTTGCCGGTTGTGCGATTAGTTTCTTGGGTTCCGTCGGTCCAAACGTGGGACAAAATTATATCGTTGATACTTTTATGGTAGTGGTGGTGGGAGGAGTGGGTAATCTCCTAGGAACTATTATCGCAGCCATGGCGATTGGTGTGGCTAATTATTTAATTGGTTCGGGAACTTTTGCCCTGATTTTTGGTTCCGTGGCAGCACTAAAACCCCTAACGGATTTCTTCACCTTTTTCTCCACCACTAGCATGGCAAAAGTGATGATTTTTGCTTTAATTATTGCTTTCTTGCAATTCAAGCCTGCGGGAATTTTTCCTCCTAAAGGACGTACTGCCGAGTTATAGATTATGATTACCGAAACCATCACTAGAAACGAATCCCGACAACGGGAAAAGAAAAAGTTAATCACGGAAATCGCTGTTATTGTTGGATTGGTGGTCATCTTTGCGCTGTTGCTGCCCTTAGCTTTGTCGGCTTTCCGCTTGCGTTTATTGGGGCGATTTCTTTCCCTCGCTATTGTCGCTTTGGGGATAGATTTAATCTGGGGTTATACGGGTTTATTAAGTCTTGGTCATGGCATTTTTTTCGCCCTCGGTGGTTATGCTCTTGCCATGTACCTAAATCTTCAGTTACCACCGGGACAAATGCCCGAATTTTTTACTCTCTACGGGGTGACAGAATTACCTTTTGTTTGGCAACCTTTTTATTCCCTACCTTTGACAATTCTAGCCCTAATTATTGTACCAGCGATCGTGGCGGCATTATTAGGTTATTTAATCTTCCGCAATCGCATTAAAGGGGTTTATTTCTCGATTTTGACCCAAGCGGCTTTACTGGTATTTTTTAACTTTTTTAACGGTCAACAAAAGTTAATTAACGGCACTAATGGCTTAAAAACCGATACCCAAACAATTTTCGGGTTACTGGTGGGTTCCGATTCCGTTCAAGTGGCCTTTTATTTACTCACAATTGTCTGTTTACTGGCTATTTATCTCCTCTGTCGTTGGTTAACTACGGGCAGATTTGGGCGCTTATTAGTCGCCATTCGCGATGATGAGGTGCGGGTTCGTTTTTCCGGTTATGATCCTACTTGGTTTAAGGTGTTAGTTTTTGCCATTTCTGGGGCAATTGCTGGTGTTGCCGGCGCTCTTTATACCGTGCAAACGGGAATTATCACTCCTAACTCTATGGATGTGGCTTTTTCCATTGAAATGGTGATTTGGGTGGCTGTGGGGGGACGTGCTACCCTTGTGGGGGCAGTTATCGGTACTTTATTAGTACGCATGGCCCAAACTTTTTTAAGCGAACAATTTCCGGAAGTCTGGGTATTTTTCCAAGGGGCATTATTCCTAATTGTGGTGACAGTGCTTCCCGATGGTATTCTCGGTGGGATTAAACGTTTGCTGACTCATTTTGGTTTCCACAAAACTTTGATTACCTATCCTAGTATTGAGGAAGCTCCAGAAGTGCAACTGGAAAAAGAAGAATTAGAGCATAAGTGATCTTATTCTATTAGTATTCTCCGAGTCAGGGGTCGGTCGTCGGTCGTCAGGAGATAGGGTGTTGGGGTGATAGGGTGTTGGGGTGGTCACTGCGTACGCGTTGCGGGGGGTGTTAGGGTTTTGGGGTGTTAGGGTGTTAGGGTTTTAGTTGAAATTCCCCCACTTCCCCACTTCCCCACTTCCCCACTTCCCCACTTCCCCACTTCCCCACTTCCCCACTTCCCCACTTCCCCACTTCCCCACTTCCCCACTTCCCCACTT
>NZ_SFBY01000397.1:0-5882 GCF_007095505.1 Microcystis sp. M_QC_C_20170808_M3Col | reverse complement strand
AGACCAGAACAGAGTAAATCTGTTAAGGCAGGTGCGAAACCCCGCAAGGGAAAGAAGCAGAAACCTAAATCGTGAGGTTTGGGAATCACCGTCCGTTTACGGCGGTGAGGATGTCAAATTAATCCTTGTCAAGAGAAAATAATTCCACACCGAAAACTGAGGCGAAAACTCTCGATAAATCTCGCTGTACTTGCATAAGACTAATATTAGGCAGAAACTGCTGTAAACTGCCCACGGGTTTATTAGCAATCCCACAGGGAATAATCTCGGCAAAACCGCTTAAATCTGGACAAACATTGACGGCAAAACCATGATAGGTAATCCAATGACTAACTTTAATACCGATCGCCGCTATTTTATACCCTTCTACCCATACCCCCGTCAAACCCCCGATTCTTTCCCCCGACAATCCATAAATAGCGATAGTTTGCAGGATGACTTCTTCTAATTGTCGCAAATACCAGTGTAAATCCTGCTGATAATAGCGCAAATTGAGGATCGGATAGCCCACTAATTGCCCCGGACAGTGATAGGTGACTTGGCCTCCTCGCTCGATTCTATACACTTCTTTGTCGGTTTTGTCAAGATTAAATTTAATAAACTTAATATCTGAACCGGTACCGAGGGTGTAAACGGGGGGATGTTCCAGTAGGAGCAAAATGTCGGGCAAGTTAGGATTAGCAATTCTCGCCTCCACCAGCGCTCGCTGTTGCGACCACGCGAGAGCATAGGGAGTAATTGCCTGAATTTTTAGCTCACAGAGACGAGGTATTTTTTGAGCATTCATCGAGAGATGTGATTGGTCAAATTATTGAAGAAATGTGGAAGATCACCAAGGAAAATTAACAGAAGGGAAGCATAGATGTGGGGTAGAATAGTAAGTGCTAATCTAAAGTGATCCCATCTATCATCTCTTGGGATAAATATACACCAGTTTATCCTCATCAGCACCAACAAAGCACCAGAACAACGCTAATTCAAGTCTGAATTGTCCCAGGGATTTGACTTTGCAGATGCCTATCGTATCTTTAACTTACCGATGGTTGTTGAATTAGATGAGCGAGAGAATTATGGAGAAGTTCGCTTTGTTGCTATTGGTTTACTAGATGACTGAACCTGACGCTCAAACAATTCGTATTATATCTTTAAGAAAATCATTATCTGATGAACAAAAATATTATGAACAATATCTCAAAAACAGATTGGAATAGAATTGATGAAATGAAAGATGAGGATATTGACACTTCTGATATTCCTCCTCTATCAGAGTATTTTTGGGCTAAAGCACAACTGCGAATGCCTAATCCTTCTGTTACTGTAGAAGTTGAAGTCGATCCAGAAACTTTTGCCTGGTTTCAGTCCCAAGGAGGAACGGCACAACAACAAATGTCTGTCGCGTTGAAAATTTATGCCCAAGCGAATAAGGTTTGTTCTTCATCTACAACTACTAATCCCTAAAAGGAGATAGCTGTTTTATTAAGTGAGAAAGTGTGATTCGCAAACTTGACTCTTTCTCAGCAAAAATTGACCTAGAAACTATTGACATTGTTGGTGGTGTAGTCTAAAATATTAACAATAAAATCATCAAAAAATGTTTATGAAAACTGTTGACAAAACTCAGTTAAAAGATAATTTACTAGAATTGTTACAAAATGTAGAGTTAGAAGGCGAAGAGATTGTAGTGATCGAGGGGAATAAGCCAGTGGCGAGAATTTCACCCTATCGAAAAAGTCATTCAACTGCGGAATTATTTAAAACTATGCGAGGAAAAGTTCGGTATTTTGAAGATTTAACTACTCCCACAACTGAAGAATGGCAGCAAGTATAAAAATTGTTCTTGACACTTGCGCTTTAATTTGGTGGAGTTTAGATCCAGATAAACTTTCTCCAAGAGCCCTGTCAGCTTGCGATCTTATGGAACAGGAAAAAAATGGTCTAGTGCCATCAATAGCATTCTGGGAAATAGCCATTAAGATTAAAAACCAAAAATTGGATTTAGGTGTGGACATTGATGACTATATTGCAGCGATCAAAAGGTCTGATGTTATCCAGATTATTCCCATAGATGAGAACATTTGGCTAGAAAGTGTTAAGTTACAATGGGAACATCGAGATGCAGCAGATAGAGTGGTTGTGGCAATTGCCCAAAAAAATCAAGCTCCTA
This sequence comes from Microcystis sp. M_QC_C_20170808_M3Col, assembly GCF_007095505.1. Lineage (NCBI taxonomy): Bacteria > Bacillati > Cyanobacteriota > Cyanophyceae > Chroococcales > Microcystaceae > Microcystis > Microcystis sp. M_QC_C_20170808_M3Col. Next base: position 3,718 of record NZ_SFBY01000397.1, on the reverse strand, counting down.
TTATTACCGCAGATCAAAAAATAGCTAATTTCTATTCTTCAGTAATTTGGTAAGCTGTTGTGCATTTAAATTGGGTATGGACAAGGGGCTTAAGCTTCTTGTCTCAACGGTTTTCAGCAATGAGGAGGATTTTTGTTGACTAATTCAAGACACCCCTTCCCTAAAAAAAAATCTTCTTGATCTTCCGCCCTGTGGGGGGGGGTAGCTGTTTTATTAAGGGAGAAATGTGATTCGCAAACTTGACTCTTTCTTAACAAAAATTGACCTAGAAACTGTTGACTTGGATTGGCAGTTTTGCCATACTGTGAAAAACCAACTGATTGGAGGATTTTACCCCATGAAAACCAAGAAACTGACACCCCGTAACTCTGCTCCTGTCCAACGGGAAAATGCCGCTACCGTCTCTCGTGATGGCAATGCGATCGCCCCCCAGGGCAAGCGCGGAATTGGGGATTATTATAGTAATCCTTTTGCGGGAGACGACGCAGAGTAATCCTCCCGATTCGAGCATCGAACTTCAAATCATGTCAAAAGTCTTTTTCTGCTTGCCAGGGTGTGCGGTTTGCCTCAACGAATTGACATACAATCCTTGTTAATTCTGGGTTTTCTGTTACCTGGCACGCGGGAATAAGGGAGAAAGTGTGATTCGCAAACTTTACTCTTTCTTAACAAAAATTGACCTAGAAACAATTGACATTATTTGACATTATTGGGACTTAGATCAAAACTATTAACAGTAAACTTACTGGAGGATTTTACCCCATGAAAACCAAGAAACTGACACCCCATAACTCTGCTCCCGTCCAACGGGAAAATGCCGCTACCGTCTCTCGTGATGGCAATGCGATCGCCCCCCTGGAATGGGATGCGCGGGATTCGCGGTATCCTTTTGCGGGAGACGACGCGGAGTAATCCTCCCGATTCAAGCATCGAACTTCAAATCATGTCAAAAGTCTTTTTCTGCTTGCCAAGGCGCACGGTTGCTCCCTTGTAATTGACGCACAATCCTTGTTAATTCAGGGCTTTCTGTTACCTGGCACGCGGGAGAAGCTTTTGAGCGAAGTGATTAAAAAAGTCGGGGATTTTCTTAAACTCTGAGAATCAAAATCAAAGATTTACATAAATCCCCGACTTTTCATCTTTAATCTAACACTTGAAATTATGATAGTTGCTGAGATTCAAAAAAACTCCCTCAAAGAGCAAAGAATACAATTTATCCGTAATCATCAACAAGCTTTTGATGTTGAGCCGATTTATCCTCTGCGGCTGTTTGAAGATTTTGTTATGGAAGTTGAAGGCGATTGTAATATTGAAGCCTCCTGTAAGATAGAATTAGATAAACTCATTGCCTCACGGTTTATGCTCTTTTTTAAAGATCAGTCCCAAGAATGGCAAAAATATCTAACTCAATCTTTAGCTTTTTTTCGGCAAGTTGAAAGCCGTGTTGGTGTTCAATTAGATTATTCATTATTACAGAAATTTTTAGGACATAACTTTGACTTTAGCAAACTAACAGTTCTTAGTATGTGGGTAGGTACTACTCAAAAAGAATTAGAGAAAACGAAGATTGACAATATTCGGCTTTATTATTACAAATCATTCAAGATGGAGTAAAATTGATGTTAATAACTAAACCTCGATTTGAAACCTTCGCTGAATATCTACAATATGAGGATAATTCAGAGGGATTATATGAATTATTTAACGGCGAATTGATAGAAATGCCACCAGAATCAGGACTTAACTACCAAATTGCCAATCGTCTTTTCTTGGTATTTGCCTTAATGCTAGGAACTGATATAATCAGAGGACATGGTTTAGAATTAGAAGTCAGAGGAGAACCTAAAAACCGTTATCCTGACTTAACAATTATTCGAGAAGAACATATTAAACTACTCTCAAAAAGAAATACTATTCTTCTTTCCATGTCACCCCCTTTATTAGTTATTGAAGTAGTTAGCCCTGGTGAAATTCAAAGAGAAAGAGATTACATAGCCAAAAGAATCCAATATCAAGATTGTGGTATTCCTGAATACTGGATAGTTGATCCCCAAACTCAAACAATTTTAGTCTTAGCATTAAGAGGAAATACTTATACAGAAATAGGGAATTTTAGCAATGATGATTTCCTCCAATCTCCCCAATTTAAAGAACTCAAATTAAAAGTTTCTGAAGTATTTTAGCTCTTTTGTTAGAATTAATTTAGTCTCTAAAACTATTACTCTCTTAATTGACTTTAAAAATAAGTATAATGATTACCACCGAACCTATTGTCTTAAACCTGAAAACCACCAATTTAAGTGATGAACAGTTTTATCAACTGTGCTGTGCTAATGACGATTGGCGACTTGAACAAACTGCTCAAGGAGAATTAATCATTATGCCTCCCATCGGAGCCATTAGTGGCAATCGAGAATCAGAATTAAATGCTGATTTAGTGATTTGGAATCGGCAAACCCAACTCGGTAAAGTTTTTAGTTCTTCTACTATCTTTACCTTACCCAATGGTGCGAAACGTTCTCCTGATGTTGCTTGGATTGCTAATGAACGCTGGTACGCTTTACCCTTAAAAGAACAAGAAAAATTTGCCAGAATTTGTCCCGATTTCGTGATAGAATTGCGATCGCGTACCGCTCCATTAAAATACCTACAAGAAAAAATGCAAGAATATCGGGAAAATGGGGTAAAATTAGGGTGGCTGATTGATCCTGCCAGCCAAAAGGTAGAAATCTATCGCCCTAATCAATCTGTCGAAATTATTGCATTACCAACTACATTATCAGGCGAAGAAATTTTACCTAGATTTACTTTAGAATTACCCATTTTTTGACGAAAGGAAATACCAAAATGATAGCTACTGCGACAATTTCTCCTCAATTAACCATTCCACGCCTAGAAAATGGGGACAAGCTTACTCGTCGTGAATTTGAGCGTAGATATAATGCCATGCCAAATCTAAAAAAAGCAGAACTCATTGAAGGAATTGTTTATATTATGGCTTCTCCCCTCAGAATTACGAATCATGGCAATCCTCATGCGCGCATTATTACTTGGTTAGGTAACTATTGGTCAAGTACATCTGGAACAGAATTAGGTGATAATTGTACGGTGCGCCTTGATGCGGACAATGAACCTCAACCCGATGCACTATTAAGAATTAAAAATGGTGGACAATCAACGATTAGTGAGGATGGTTATGTCGAAGGTGCGCCAGAGTTAATCGTCGAAATTGCAGCGAGTACCGTCTCCCTTGACTTACATCAAAAACTCAATGTTTATCGCCGTAACCAAGTGCAAGAATATTTAGTCTGGCGAGTCGAAGATGGAGAATTTGATTGGTTTAGATTAACCAATGAAGAATATATTAAACTTGAACCGAACTCAGAAGGGATAATTTGTTCCCAGATATTCCCTGGATTATGGTTAGATAGAAATGCTTTACTAGCCGGTGACTTAGCCAAGGTTTTAGAGGTTTTGCAATTAGGAATAGCTACGCTCAAACATCAAGCTAGTTAGAGTAATCTAAATTTAACAAAAACTTCACGAAAATTCATAAAAAAACTATTGACTTGACGACCAAAGAAGGAGTAATGAAAACCGATAAAATCTTTTATACCCTATTTCAAGTCTTTCCCGAACTTCTCTTTCAACTGCTAGGAGAATCTCCCAATCTAGCGCAAAATTATCAATTCAAGTCAATCGAAATCAAAGAATTGGC
>NZ_SFBY01000396.1:0-4600 GCF_007095505.1 Microcystis sp. M_QC_C_20170808_M3Col | reverse complement strand
GACCAGAACAGAGTAAATCTGTTAAGGCAGGTGCGAAACCCCGCAAGGGAAAGAAGCAGAAACCTAAATCGTGAGGTTTGGGAATCACCGTCCGTTTACGGCGGTGAGGATGTCAATGTTCAGGAGTTCCACAGAGTGGTATTGTGGAGAGTGCGATCGAGCTTGGTTTCAACGATAATTTATCCCGATCTCCGCCCTGCTGTCTCTATGATAGTTATTACCCCCCTAGCAATCCTAATTTTTATAACAATTTTTCCCGATTCTCAATCGGAGCTAATTGGGCATTTTGTAACAAATACTACAGAAAATAGTTCGGAAATCCGCAATGATTACATTTCACTTTGCTGGTGTTGATCGGTCATTATATATATAGAAGTCGGTTCTCGGCTGTCGGTTTTCAGCTTGGTTCTGCTTTGCTCTCAAAGCTGAGGGCGAAAGGGTCGGAAGTCAGCCAAATTGTTTATGACTAATCGGGAAAATAACCTTTTTGTCTTGTAATCTTACCTAACAATACAAGCGGCACTGCCGAGGATTCAGGAAAAAGCGACCCAAAAACAAGCGATTTCAGTTGATAGCCCTTTGGTATAATACTTCTGTTCTGGGTGTTGAAAAAAGAGGATAAACTTAACATCATACCAAAGAATGAATTAACTCTGAACCTTTAGGGGATTGCCTGCGTCTAAAAGCGCAGGATACAATCAAAGAAATTCCGAATCAAACTCATACCGACTTCAGATAAGCCAGACTCACCCGCGAGTCGGAATAGTAACAGACTTTTTCTGTGTCAAGGAGTCACCACCAAACCAATGCCCACAGCAAAAACCAACCAAACTCAATCACAGCCCACCCTCAATGCCGATATGGTGCGTACCTATCTGCACGAAATTGGGCGAGTTCCCCTCCTAACTCACGAACAAGAAATTATTTACGGCAAACAAGTCCAACGGATGATGAGCCTGCTAGAAGCGAAAGAAGCACTATCGAAACAATTAGGACGGGAACCAGATCGCTTGGAGTGGGCGGATTCGGTGAATTTAAGCGAAAATGAACTGGATCGCGCCTTGAAAACCGGCGATCGAGCTAAACGGAAAATGATTGAAGCTAACCTCCGCTTGGTAGTGGCGATCGCTAAGAAATATCAAAAGCGGAACATGGAATTCCTAGATCTAATTCAAGAGGGTAGTCTGGGATTAGAAAGAGGTGTAGAGAAATTTGATCCCACCAAAGGTTATAAATTTTCTACCTATGCCTACTGGTGGATTCGACAAGCGATTACCCGTGCGATCGCTCAACAGGCCCGCACCATTCGTTTACCCATCCATATCACCGAAAAACTGAATAAAATCAAAAGAACTCAGCGCGAACTCGCCCAAAAACTGGGGAGAAGTGCCACCCCTGCCGAGATTGCCCTGGAATTAGAGCTAGAACCCGCTCAAATCCGCGAATATCTCAGTATGGCCCGTCAACCCATCTCCCTTGACGTGCGCGTCGGCGATAACCAAGATACGGAATTGTCGGAATTATTAGAAGATAGCGGAGTTTCTCCCGATACCTTCATCACCCAAGAGTTATTACGGCAAGACTTAGCCAATCTCCTGGCCGAATTAACCCCCCAACAACGGGAAGTGATTACTCTCCGTTTCGGTTTAACCGATGGCAAAGAGTTATCCCTAGCCAAAATTGGTCAGAGAATGAACATCAGTCGAGAACGCGTGCGACAATTAGAACACCAGGCCCTGGCTCATTTACGCCGTCGCCGGGCCAACGTCAAGGAATATATTGTCGCTAGTTAGTAAAATTAGCAAATAACCAAGAAGGAGAGCGCAAGCAAGCTCTCTTTTTTTTCGGTTTAATTAATATATAGCAAATAATGGGTTATTTAGGGTTGGCTGAAAAAGTTTTTCCTGGGGACAGGGTGTGGGGTGTGGGGTGTGGGGTTTTACCCATTTTGAGGGGGTCAATTACCTAATTTTCGGGGAAAAAGTACCTGAATTTTACCCCCGATCACTCCAATGGTTGGCACTTTTTGAGGTAAAAAAAGTCTAAAAGTCTTACCCAACAAGGTTTTTATATTTATTCAGCAAACCCTACATAAACAACCTATAATCTACATGAAAGAAATGTCCTAATAATTTCGCCTGTTCTTGGCTAATTGACCCTTTTCCTGCAATTAAACTAGAAGCAATTTTGTCAGAGCCAAGAATTCTGGCTATGTCTTTCTTGTTAAGGCCTTGCTGCTCCATCAAAAACAATAACATAGAATTAGGTGTGGTTGATTCTTGTAGATAAAAGCTTCTTTCAAAATTCTCAATTAAAAGAATTAGAAGCTGATAAAGTTCATCTTCTTCGGGAGTTCGATGCTGACTGTGCATCAATTCTTCGACAATAGCCAGAGCTTTTTCATTTTCTGCTTCTGTTCTGATAACTTTAGGTAAATGGCGCGCTAGTAATTCTTTGTATTTTTCTGGATTAAAAGTAAGGGTCATTTTTCCATTGCTCCTTATCGTATTCAGCGTGAGTTAAAACATACTTGATATAAATTAGCTGCTTCTGATAGTCGATACTGGTTATGAGGCGATAACTATTTCCTTTAATGTTAAAAACAGTAAAATTACCAACTGCTTCTGCTTGGGGAAATACCGCTTGAACCTCAACTAAATTATACCAAATCGCTTGACTGGCAATTTTATACCAATTCTCTAAAGCTATTCGGGAATCAGCGTGTTTATTCGTAAATTCTCGTAATCTTCGATAGCTGATGACGTGCATTTATAAAAACACACATAAATTATCTCTATTGTAAAAAAAGGTGGACAATGCTCATTAAATCAAATTAAGGAATACATTTTTTAACTTGCTCAAGAGACAATCCCAAGGTACTAGCAATTTGCTCGGCCGTCAAGTCAAGCTCAACTAAGTTTGGAATAATTTCTAGTTTTGCTTTTTGTCTTTCTCTTTCCAGAATCGTCAGGCTTTCTTTAACATAAGGTATAGCAGTTTCTTCTATTATTGATTCAATATTTTCTGTCTCATAACTTTGCGGAGAGTTAGCACAGAGGTTAATGTTACCGATTTGAATTGGATTGCCGACAATTTGATATTGAGAGTTAGCATATCCCAGCCTCTCAATAGTAGCACGAAAATTAGACTTATTTAAATCTTCTCCTAAAGCTTCGGAAAGAATGCGCCACAGTTGATAAGCTTCATCTTTAGTATGCCCTGCCGAACAATGATATTCTTCAGAAATATGGGTATATTTTTTGCCATTAAGGACTCCCTTCAGAATCGCAACTTGCAGACTGTCAAGATGTTGTCCCGTTTGCGCGAAAACTAGGTCATCCACGTATTTCAACACCGCTTGTACGTCCATTGCCCTGTTGCTTCATAGTTATAACGCCCAGCCGTAATTATCCGCTATTATCCGCTTTTTGTCAAGATTATTAATAAAACTCCCGCCTTTATCCGCCACAATCCGACTTTAGATTAGCTGAAATCAGGCTTATGCTTGAAGCAGAAATTGATGAGGCTAAAAGAATGGCTAATAAAATTACCACCATAACACTAGCTACTGGAGTTTTCCTCGGTTGTGCAGTCATTAAAACTCCCGTTGTAAATTCTGCTCCAACATTACTCGGATCAACTCCTTATCTTAGCTTTAATGATAGTCCATTTAAAAATGTTAGCTTTAGCTATTTTCACCTTGAGAATTTTGAGGATGGTTCCCTGAATGTGCCAGGTGTTACAGCCTCTAGTGCTAGTGGCTTACCAGTTAGTGTGCCAGGTCCAGGTTTTTATACAGATTCTGTTGATATTGACGACGGAGTGATTGATGGAAACGGGCAACAAGGTCATGGTCTCGTTGAACTAGGCAATGGAATAATAGGAGGCTTTAAATTTAATTTCAATGTCAATATATTAGGAAACCTTCCTACTCATGTAGGTATTGTCTGGACAGATTCATATTCAAGCTTTGGCGGAATAGATCAAACACCACTAACTTTTGAAGGGTTTGATGCACAAGGAAATTCTTTAGGTACTATTGCACTTGGTCAGGGACAGATTGGCGATACCAGAAACGACGGAACAACAGTTGATGATCGCTTTTTTGGAGTTATCAATTTAGCAGGTATTTCAGCTATCTCAATATCTCAGAATTTAATCGATGGAGGCTTTGAAGTAGATCACTTACAATATGGATTTTTTTCCCAATCTAGTCAACCTGTTTCTGAACCTTCTACGGTCTTTGGTTTATTAGGATTCGGTTTATTTGGACTAGGTGTATTCTGCAAGCGGACTGTTTCAGCTAATTGGATGTAATAGATTCTCCCGGGCAGCATCCCACTTTTGCAATAAGCAATTGTACTTAGATGCGAAATGCTTATATGGCAAGCCTTTTCGGGAGTTCATAGATTTTTAACGGTTCTCTAAATTGTGTGATTGGAACCAGAATCGTTATAGTTACTAATTCTGTACGCAAACGGCGCACTTTGAATCAGCTTTGTACGCTTTGACCCGTACAGGGCTAACTACAAGCCTCTCTATCGGATTCTTGCTAAATGCAACCTCTCCGACTACCTTTCTCCCTATATTTAACGAACCA
>NZ_SFBY01000395.1:0-5651 GCF_007095505.1 Microcystis sp. M_QC_C_20170808_M3Col | reverse complement strand
TGGACTCTGTGTAAGACAGTACATGGTTTTTTAACTGTGGTATGCGACGGTGGTGGAAGCAGAAACTTAAATCGTGAGGTTTAGGAATCGCCGCACTTTTAGGGCGGCGAGGATGTCAATGAGGTTCGCTCGTCCTCTATTTCGATCGCCGACTCGTGCAGTCATGTCTTTTTTTCTCTTAGCTGTTGAACCACCTGCCCTAATTAATACTGTAGCTGAACCCGAAACGGAGGAGCGCCAAGTTTCAGAAAATAGTCCCACGTCTGTAGTTCCCCTCCCTGTCACCCCAGCACCTCTAGAAGCAAAAAAGCTTTCAGAAGAGAGCGTTTCTATTCCCCTCACCGTCACTCCACCCCCGGAAACCGTCGAGGTAAAACCCTTGGTTCCCGATGAGGGTATTCCCCTCAAACCATTACCTAGTAGTGCAGGTAATGCGGCAGCTTTAGGAAAACCCCTTTCTATCCAGAATTCTCCACCCCCCGCGGCCGTTGATGTCACCATTCATCCCGAAACCGAGATAGTGTCAGGATTAAATCAAAAGGCTCTTAACCAGAAAAATGGCTCAACTCGGCTATTAGTGCGGAAAAAAGGCGAAAAAACCAGCCAAGAATACTTGATTTCCCTCAATAACGGCCTAGATCAGACCGCTAATCCAGAAGAGGAAAGGCCTCTAGAATTGGTGGCCGATGAGCAGGAATTTGACCAAAATCGGCAGATTATCACCGCTAGAGGTAATGTCACCCTGCGTTTTGCCCAAAGTGTACTAACGGCCGATCGCTTACAGATTAATCTTCCCGAAAAGTTAGCGGTAGCGGAGGGCCAGGTGATCCTAACCCGGGGAGATCAGATCCTGCGCGGCGATCGCTTTGAGTATTATTTCGTCCAGGATAGCGGTGTGGTATTTAATGCTAATGGGGAGATTTTTCAACCCAGCACCGCTAGGGATTTAGGACAAACGCTGCCCACGGATGTGGGGGCCGGTAGTTCTTTTGCAACTCTAACCGATCGTTTGGCATTAAATCAACCCTTGCAGAGAATCACCACGGGAGAGGGTTTTCAATTTGTCGTCGGGGGACAGGATCCCAGTCGACGCGATCGACAGAATATTAGTAGTCCCTCGGGAGGAACGATTAATCGTGTCCGTTTTCAGGCCGAACGCTTGAATTTTGATGGTAAGGTGTGGAATGCCACTAATGTGCGTCTGACCAATGACCCTTTTTCCCCCCCTGAATTGGAAGTTCGGGCTAATTCCGCCACTTTTCGCAGTACCGGCCCCTTTACCGATGAGTTGCGGATGAGTAATTCCCAGTTGGTTTTCGATCAACGGGTAGTGGCACCCACTTTTATTAATAGTCTCACTTTCGATCGCCGTCGTCGTCGTCCTTTTTTAATTGCTCCGGGCTATGATGGGGAGGATAGGGGCGGATTTTTCGTAGAAAGTCCCCTAACTTTAGTGGAGACACCGAAGACTATTTTTGAGTTGACACCGCAATATTTAATTCAAAAAGTCCTTAATCCCGATGCTTTTCCCTCAGCTAACCCCGGAGGTGGGGAAGTTTCGGCCCTTAGTCCGAAAGCTTTTGGTTTATTGGGCAATTTTGCCACTAATTTTGGCGAGCGCTCGTTTTTGCAAGCGACAGCTTCTTTTTCTAATTTAGATTTGGAACAGATCGAAAATAGTGTTCGTTCTAAAATTCGCTTTCAACAGACGATCGGACAGTTGCAGGATCCCTATCTGCTCAATGTGGAGTACAATTATCGCGAGCGTCTCTTTAACGGTTCTTTAGGTTTTCAGACGGTTAATAGCAGTTTTGGGGCAATTTTGACCTCACCTGTGATTGTCGTCCCGAATACGGATATTAGACTCAGTTATCAAGCTTCTGTTCAGAATATCAACGCACCCACCGATCGCAGTAATCTCTTAGCGGCCAATGCAACGGATAATGTTACTAATTTAAGCCGTTTTCAGGGTGCTGTCTCTCTCAATCGCAGTTTTTTACTCTGGTCTGCCCTTACTTTACCACCGACTCCCGACCAAGGTTTAAGATTTTCTCCTCTTCCCGTTCAACCCTATATTGCTATTGTCACTGGTGTCACTGGTGTCACCAGTTATTACACTAACGGAGAGACGCAAAATTCCGTCACGGGAACCGTGGGATTATTAGGGCAGTTTGGGCGTTTTTCCCGCAATTTCTTCGACTATACCGGGTTTAATATCAGTTTTAGTCAGGGTTTAGTTAACGGACAATCACCCTTTTTCTTCGATCGCTTTGTTGATCAACAAACAATGTCCTATGGTATAACTCAACAGGTATATGGTCCGATTCGTGTGGGTTTCCAGAGTATTTACAGTATCGATCAAGCCAAGGAAATCAGTACAGAATATTTTCTCGAATGGAGTCGTCGCACCTATAGTTTAATTTTGCGCTATAACCCTGTGCTGCAGTTGGGAATACTCAACATCCGCGTCTCGGATTTCAACTGGACAGGCAACCCCGGCTATTTTGAGGGCAGCGATGTCCGTCCGGTGGTGGATGGAGTAACCCGTTAAGCTGAGGAGACAGGAGACAGGAGACAGGAGACAGGAGAAGGAATAGGGGATAGGGGATAGGGGATAGGGGATAGGGGATAGGGGATAGGGGATAGGGGATAGGGGATGGGGGGAAAACAATCCATAACTGGGTTTTTAAAGTTAGATCGGCAGTTAATCACAGGATTAAAAACGGATTTAGTATGACTACTACTCTTGAAAACTTACAGGAATTTATTGATTTTTGTCAGCAGCATATTACTGGCAAAGAAAGGAAAGAAGCCCAGATTTTCCTAGACCGTTTCTTTCGAGCTTTTGGTCATAAAGGTGCGTTAGAAGCGGGTGCAACCTATGAGGAGGCGATTACTAAAGGTAGCAAGAAAGGTAAAACCGGATTTGCTGATTTAGTTTGGAAACCTCGTGTTTTAATTGAAATGAAAAAGCGAGGAGAAGATTTAAGTAAGCACTATCCCCAAGCTTTTGAATACTGGAGTCGATTGGTTCCTAATCGCCCTCGCTATGTCTTATTATGTAATTTTGATCAGTTCTGGATTTTTGATTTTGATCTTCAAATAGATGAACCGGTAGATCGAGTAAATCTCAACGATTTGAAAAATCGGGTGAGTGCGTTCAATTTTATGGAAGTAGGGAATCGTACCCCTATCTTTCAGAATAATCAAGTCGAGATTACAGAAACGGCGGCGCGGCGCATGGGTGAGTTGTTTCAACTGTTAAAAAAACGCGGTCATAAAAGCGGTTTTGATGAGTTGACGGCGCAGCGATTTATTTTGCAGTGCGTATTAGCAATGTTTGCTGAGGATCGAGGATTGTTACCGAGAGATTTATTTATTTCTTGTGTGAAAGAATGTCTAAATGGTGGCAATTCTTATGATGTCTTGGGGGGATTGTTTCAACAGATGAACCAACCAGGAATTACCCCCGCTGGTAAGTATCAGGGAGTGGATTATTTTAATGGGGGACTGTTTAGTATAATTCATCCGATTGAATTAACTAATAACGAATTAGAGTTTCTGGATGTGGCGGCGCGTCAGGATTGGAGTAAGATTCGTCCGGCAATTTTTGGTAATATTTTTGAGGGGACGGCTAATGCTGAAGAACGCCACACCTACGGAATGCACTTTACCTCAGAAGCGGATATTATGAAAATTGTTCGCCCAACTATTAGCCGTTACTGGGAGGAAAGAATTGAGCAAGCTGGGACGATTGGCGAGTTAAATACACTTCAGTTAGAATTACAGCAGTATAAGGTACTTGATCCTGCTTGCGGTTCGGGTAATTTTCTCTATGTCGCCTATCAAGAATTAAAGCGCATTGAACAGTTATTAATTGAAAAGATTGCTAACCGTCGTCGTTCTGCTAGTGAGCAGTTACAGATTAGTTTTGTTACGCCTAAACAGTTTTATGGTATGGATATTAATCCTTTTGCTGTAGAATTAGCGCGGGTGACTTTAATGATTGCCAGAAAGGTGGCGATTGATAAGTTTAATTTGACGGAAGCTTCTTTACCTTTGGATACTTTGGATAGTAATATTATTTGTGCTGATGCTTTGTTTACGGATTGGCAAAAAGCAGACGCAATTATCGGTAATCCTCCATTTTTAGGAGGGAAAAACATGAGATTAAATCTCAGTGATGATTATGTTAATAGGGTATTTGCGAGGTTTTCTGAGGTTAAAGACTCGGTTGATTTTTGTTCCTATTGGTTTCGTCTAACACATAATCAATTAGATGAAAAAGGAAGGGCAGGTTTAGTCGGAACTAATTCTATTAGTCAAGGAAAAAGTCGTGTAGCAGCGTTGGATTATATTACTCACAATGGTGGACACATTCATGAAGCGATTTCTACTCAGCCTTGGTCTGGTGAGGCTAATGTTCATGTTAGTATTGTCAATTGGAGTAAAATTGAACCAGTAAGTTATTATTTAGATAATCATCCAGTTTCTCAGATTAATTCTTCTTTAAAAGCGACTGTAGATGTTTCAAAAGCAGTTAGACTATTAGCCAACAAAAATATTAGTTTTCAAGGAGTGATACCAGTTGGTAAGGGATTTTATATTAAGAGTGAGCAAGCGGAAAAATGGATCGAAAATGATCTTAAGAATAAAGAGGTTTTAAAATTATCATCCTCTGCTGGTGATTTAACTGACAATCCTCATGGAAAACCTAGCCGCTGGATTATTGATTTTAACAATATGAGTTTAGAAGATGCTAGTGAATATAAACTACCTTTTGAGCATATTAAATTAACTGTTAAGCCAGAAAGAGAAATAAATCGTGATAAGAAAGCACGTGATTTTTGGTGGATATTTTTACGTCCTCGCCCTGAAATGAGAACAGCAATTAAATCTTTAACTTGTTGTTTTAGTATTCCTAGACATTCTAAATGGTTTATTTTCCTTCCGGCTAAAAAAGAATGGCTTCCTGCTGACTCAACTACTGTTGTAGCCTCTGATGATTTCTACATTCTCGGTATCTTAACATCAAATATACATCGAATTTGGGTAAAAGCTCAAAGTTCAACTCTCAAAGGCGATACTCGCTATACTCCTAACACCTGTTTTGAAACCTTCCCTTTTCCCCAGAAACCTTTACAGGAACTTGTCGAAAAAATCCGTCAAACCGCCAACGAATTACACGAATACCGCAGCCAACAGATGGAAAAAAAACAATGGGGAATCACCAAACTATATAACCAATTCTTTAACGAACCCAGTAGCCAACTGTATCAACTCCATCAGAAATTAGATAAGCTAGTAATGGAGGCCTATCACTTCCAAGCTGACGAAGATATTTTAGAAAAATTATTAACCTTAAACTTGGAATTAGCAGAAAAAGAGAAGCGAGGAGAAACCGTCATCGGCCCCTGGTCTCCTTACTCTTAGATTACTCCAAAGCCTTACACTAGATTGAAACAATCTGAATTTCCCTGACTCGGTGCATTGGTTTGGTTGGCTTTTCGGTGGTGATTAGTTCATCAGCTTGAATAGAACTCTTGCAAATTAATTATATGTTATAATGATGGGTTAACTAATTTTCCCCAAAAAATTAGTTAATCAGTACATTCGTCCTGAATAAAAACTTGAAGTTTAACTTTTAACTC
>NZ_SFBY01000394.1:0-2599 GCF_007095505.1 Microcystis sp. M_QC_C_20170808_M3Col | reverse complement strand
TGAGTTAAAAGTTAAACTTCAAGTTTTTATTCAGGACGAATGTACTGATTAACTAATTTTTTGGGGAAAATTAGTTAACCCATCATTATAACATATAATTAATTTGCAAGAGTTCTAATTAATCTTGTTGGGGGACATCCCTATTTAATCCAAAAAGCGCTTTATGCAATTACCCAAAAACAGCTGTCTTTAGCAGATTTTGAACAGACAGCAGCCACGGAAGCGGGAATTTATGGGGATCATTTGCGAGGACATTTGCTAAACTTACAAGAACATCCAAACCTAGCAGCAGGAATGAAAAAGGTTGTAGAGTCGTCTTCTCCCGTTGATTTAGGTGCAACAATTAATTGGCAACTTCATAGTTTAGGATTAGTAACCTTTGTGCAGAATGCTGTTCAACCCCGTTATCCACTATACAGCGACTATTTTAGGTATCGCTTATCCGCCTAAAATCCGATATATTGAGTTAAACTGTTGTACATCTAAATCTGATATTCGTTTTCACCTGTTCCCCGTTCCCCCATCGAACCCAGAACTTTAAATGCGGACTAGCTTAGGGACAGATAACCTTTGATTAAATTATTCATCAAACTTAACCAATCAGACAAATTGCTAATTTTAATCCTATGGCGACCAATTTTTATTATGTTGGAGGCAGCGTCCCCCTAGAGTCACCTAGTTATATCAAGCGGGAAGCAGATGATCTATTTTATAACTATCTAAAAAATGGACAGTATTGCTATGTGTTAAATTCCCGTCAGATGGGAAAATCAAGTTTGTGGGTACAGACACAAAAACGACTGCAAGAGGATAATATTGATTGTGCTACCATTGATTTGAGTGGTATAGGGAAAAAACTCTCCGAAGATATTTGGTATCGAGTATTATTTGAGCAACTGGTTAAACGATTTGATCTTTCTATTCGGGAAAAAGAGCAAGCTTGGTGGAATGAACGAGCCTATAAATCACCTATTAATCGTCTTGATCAATTTGTTGAGGAAATTCTCTTAAAGGAAGTATCCCGACCTATTGTTATCTGTTTCGATGAAATTGATAGCGTTCTGAGTTTAAATTTTTCCACAGATGCTTTCTTTGCTTGGCTGCGTAGCTGTCATGAAAAACGTCCTCATAATAGGGATTACCAACGTCTAACCTTTTGTATGTTGGGGGTAGCGGCAGTTTCTAACTTTATTCAAGATAATCATCATGGTCCTTTTAATATTGGTCAAGATATTCGATTATCTGGATTTACTATAAAGGATGCCAGAAAACTTGCCGAGGGATTGCAGGAAAAATTTATCGCACCGGAACGGGTTTTAGAGGAGGTTATAGAATGGACAGGTGGACAACCATTTTTAACTCAAAAAATTTGTAATTTAATCTCCACATCTCGCACTGGATTTGGCAGGGAATCGGCAGCAAACCCGATTAATGTCGGCGATTTTATCCAGTCGCAAGTAATTAGTAACTGGGTATCTCAAGATAGTCCAGAACACCTAAAAACTATTCGGAATCGTTTATTAAATAAGCGTGTCACGGGTAGAAGAATGCTGAAGCTTTACCAAGAAATTTTAAGAAATGGTGAAATTCCCGATGATGGTAGTCCCGACCAAATAGAATTACGCTTAACGGGATTGGTAGTTCAAGACCGACAAAAGTTAAAAGTTTATAATAAGATTTATAGAAATGTTTTTAATGAAACTTGGGTGACAACGGAATTAAATAAAATACCTCCATACATTGACAAGTACGAAATTTGGTTAAATTCAGGGGAAGATGACACTAAACTTCTTTATGATCAAGATTTAGAAGAAGCTTTAACTTGGAGTGAAAATCAAGATATTAATGAGCCAGAAAAGCGTTTTTTAGAGTTAAGTGAAATCGCCGCCAAACGAAAAGCACAGATAGCACGTCAAAGACAAGCACATCAACTGGCTGAAAAACAATTAACGCCCAAATTTGAGGAGAATCAACGAGCAGCTTTAATTGAGGAAACTTTAGCTTGGACGAGTGGTAACTTGGAGTTAACAGAAATAGTTATTCGTTTGCTAATTGACAATAAAAATGAGTTGCGGGAAGGACAAGAAAAACCCAAAATTGAACAATTGATTCAGAAAAATATTGTAGAAAATTGGTTACAAAATAAAGCGGCAGCCCATCTCCAGAAAATACAAAACAGTCTCTTAACTCCTGATAAAAATGTTAGGTCAACATTAGAAATCTATCAAGATATTTTGCAGGGGAGAGTATTTGCTGATAATAAACCAGAAAAATTGGCACTTCAGCAAGCAGAATTAGTGATTAAGAATGATGATTATCTAGAAGTGACCAATCGAATTTATCAAGAGGTATTTAATGTTCAATGGGTTAAACAAGAACTAGAAAAATTAGTTGATGTGGAGAATTCTCCTGCTGGTTTAACTAAAATATTATCTTTCTTGGCACTATTAGGCTTTCTTGGATTTACTTTTTGGTCATTCAAGACTCCTAATGTCGTGGTGACACCTTCACCTAGTATTCCAGAAATTTGTGCTAAACGAGATTTTAATATTACCTTAGAAAAGAATATTCAACAACTGCAAGAATTGAAAAAGAAACA
>NZ_SFBY01000393.1:0-5842 GCF_007095505.1 Microcystis sp. M_QC_C_20170808_M3Col | reverse complement strand
TAAATAGTTCTACAATAGTTGATGTGATAATATTTAACCAGCTAGGATGACCTTGATAAAGGGTAATTAATTCTGACCATTTTTCCTGATTTTTTAAGCTATATTCTTGGAAAATTTCTTCAGCTTGAGAATCTAACCCTTGAAGATATAAGCTTCTCAATTTATCTGATTTTAAAGTAATAAATTCTCTCGGTTGTTCCCAACTGATTAAGATTAGACAACTTTGATGAGATGTGGTAGCAATTTGCTGAAAAAATTTATGATAATCCTGACAGTCGGTTAAATATTTACCTGCTAATTCACCCTGTTTAAAAATATTCTGTACATCATCAAGAATAATTAAACAACGATAGGAGCTTAGATAATCTATTATATCAGGTAAGGGGGTTGATAGAGATTGGGTGAAAAACTGTTTTAGATCATCTTTGAGAGCGATTAATTGAGGAATATTTTCCAGACTGCGATAAATAATATAATCAAATTGTGGGGCAATTTCTGAAACTAATTTAAGGGTTAAAGCTGTTTTCCCAATTCCACTTAACCCATAAATGGTAATTAATCGAGTTTTATTATTTAGCCACTCTTTTAGGGTTGATATTTCTAAGTTACGTCCATAGTTATACCTTAATTCAGGTGCTTTTGTTAAGTCAATTATGGGGGATTGATCGTCATTGCGTAAAAAATTTGTTGTTTTTTTTCCATTATTAATTGTTTGTAGAGATTGATCACAAATATGAATATTTCCTTGATTAACTTGTAAACAATGAACAAAATTAGAAGTTTGAGAAACCCGATATTTTCTTTCTAACTTGGATCGTAAATTATCTTTATTAACATCTTCGTCTAATACCTTACCCAACTTTTTCCATAAGTTAGCAGCCTCTTTTTTAATATGAGATTCACTGCAACCATTAAAAGATTGAGCAATTTGCCAATATTTTTGACCTTGCCAAACCCCCGTCAAGATTGCTTCTTGTACTGGTGTCAGATGAGACTCCACTTTCTCAAACATTAAATCATCAATATCTTGTAGAATCTTATCAATATTAGTCATTTGGGTTTAAAAAATTAGAGGGTTAATCCAATATATTATACCAAACGGGACTAAGACTGTACCATAACCTACCTATAAATTGTGTACCAAAGCCTACTTTGGTACTAAAATCAAACGCTACAATATTGAGATGTTAGGTAAATCAAGCTAATTAGTCCTATTTGCTTGCTAGATTGTCATCATAGCCCATTTTGCGGTGACATGATCATCTTTTCCCTTTCAAAAATCAATGAAGTAATCTTTAAGTTATGTATCAAGAACTACTGAGTAGCGCCAAGCCTGGATTGATCCTCATTATGATTGATCAGTCAGGTTCAATGTCAGATAAATACACCAATTTAAATAAAGCAGAGTTTGCAGCATTAGCCGTTAATCGAGTCATCGGAGAAATTATCACTGCTTGTTCATCGGGTAATGAGATTAAAGACAGATGTTTTGTGGCGGTGGTTGGCTATGGAGCAAGTATTAATATACTATTTCTAGACAAAGCCTCAGAGTTGGCTAAAAATCCCAATACAACAACCCGTAAGAGAAAAGTCTCTGATGGTGCAGGTGGGTTGGTTGAAGTGGATGAAGTAATGCGAGTGTTTGTGAACCCGACTGCAAGTAATGGAACACCAATGGCTGAAGCCTTTAAACAGGCTTATAATGGGGTAGAAAAATTTATTTCTAATCATCCCGATAGCTTTCCACCTGTTGTGATTAATATAACCGATGGAGAACCTAATGATCTTAATGCTGCTACTACTGAAGCGAAAAAACTAGCACAACTTAAAACAAATGACGGTAACGTGATTGTTTTGAATGCTCATATTTCTAACGCATCAGCAGGGAAAATAGAGTTACCTAGTGACAATGCTGGTTTTAGCAATAATAAATTTGCTAACTTTTTGTTTGATATTTCCAGTGTGCTTCCTGATCCTCTTGCTGAGAGTGCCAAAAATGCGGGTTTTAATGTTCAACCTAAGGCCAGAGGTTTTATCTTTAATGCTGATGCTGAAGCACTGATTAAACTTCTTCAATTTGGTTCTCAAGGAGCATTACGCTAAAGTTATTGTCATTAATTATGGTACTTAATCAGAATATATCAGTCATCCATCGATTCAGTTATAAAACTCATAAAGAGATGGAAACCATGACCAGTTGTCAAGATGATTTTAGCTATAATGAAGCTAAGAATTGTTTTGCGATCGCCGATGGTGCAACTCAATCATTTTACTCAAGCATATGGTCAAAACTTCTTGTTGATTATTTTTGTGAAAATCCCAATATTGATAAAGAAAATTGGCAAGAATGGCTTAAACCAATTCAGGGACAATGGTTAGAAGAAGTTAGAAACAAATTAAAAATAGCAAAAAGCGATCATAATCCTGCTTCGATTGAGATTCAAAATCGTTTGAATCGTTTTGAATCAGCAACATCTACCTTTATTGGGTTACAATTTATTGAAAATCAAGCCAAAATCTCAATTGTTGGCGATAGCTGTCTGTTTATTTTTAAGGGAAATCAAAATCAATTAATTCAAACCCATTTATTGCAAAATTCAACGGATTTTAATAATCGACCTGGATATTTTGGAAGTCGCTCTAAAAATAATGATGATTATGAGCCAGAATTTTTAGACATCGAATTAAAATACAAACAACATTCAGATAAGCTTTATTTTGTACTAGCAACTGACGCTCTAGCTGAATATATTTTTAAATATACAGAACAGCAAAGAGATATTTTAACAACTTTACTTAAAATTAATACAGAACAGGAGTTTGAGAATTTTGTAGCATTTGCTAGACATGATGACACAATAAAAATGAAAAATGATGATGTCACTTTAATGATTTTAGAAGTCAGTGATTGTAAAATCCTCAGTCCGTCTATACAACCCATAAAACAAAATCAAGGAGATTCTCATGTCATTTCCTCTTCAAGTGATGGAACTGAACAGCATTCTAAAGAAGATAAAAACAATTCTTCAAAAGTAGAAGAAGAACCTAAAGACAATACTCCTGCTGAAAATTTAGAAGATACTTCTGGTTTTGCCAAAATAAGATCCAATCTACAAACATTATTAAAATTTCTGCCATCTTTACCCATGATGCACCGCAATTCGACAGGAGCTTCTTCTTCAAGTCGTCAACCGAGAGAAGACAGACCACCCGTAATTAAAGGAATAGATGGAATCCGTAATCTTCTCCTTGTTTTTATTCCTTTAAATATACTCTTAACTATACTCTCCACTGCGACCATAATAAATAGTATGAAAACTGAACAATCAAGCAATTCAAATTCATCTAGTCAAGTCACTGAATATAAACCTAAATATATGAACCTTGAAAAAGGAAATAAAATCTACAAAGATCAAACTTTTCAAGAAATTATTATTCCTGCTTTATCTGACTCATCTCAGGTTTTAATTTTAGAAGAAGGAGACAAATGGATTAAATTTCAGATTGATCTTTATGCTAATCAAGAAATATTGAATCAATGTTCTACTTGTGCAAACAATGAAATAGAAATACAACCCAATACAAATCTGAGAATCTATCCTGGTGAACTTGAAGGGGGTGTTTTTGGACAATTAAGCGAACCATCAAAGTTTAAACAACTTGAATTTGATTCCCTTCCCAATTGGTCTAAATTTACATTTGTGGGGTATATCAAAAAATGAAATATCCGCTTAGAACTGACTATGAAACATTCGTAAAATCCCCTGATAGATTTATATACGATGGTATTTTACAAAAAGGAAAGCCTGTTAAGCAAAAGCAAAATCAGAACTTTTTACTGTCTCATAATGGCGGAAAAGCCGTTGTTTATGAAATTCAAACTAATCCTAAAAAATATGCCCTTAAATGTTGGATAGAAGATTTAGGAGATCTAAAAATTCGTTATAAGGCGATTGATGCCTATCTTAAAACAGTTCAACTTCCTTATTTTGTTGATTTTGCTTACCAAGAACAAGGAATTTTCGTCAATGGACACAGATTTCCCATTATTAGAATGGAATGGGTTGAAGGAATTAGCTTTAAAGAATTTATATCTAATAATATTAATAACCCAACTTCTATCCGTAACTTTGCCGAAAAATTCTTAGAAATGGTTAAAATTCTCCATCAAAATAATATTTCTCATGGAGACTTACAACACGATAATATTAGAGTGCGTAAAAATGGTGATCTATGTTTAATTGATTATGATACTTTATATGTTCCTCAATTAAGCAACGCAACCGACAATATTAACGGACTCCCTGGTTATCAACATCCTAACAGAAATAAGTTATCTAAATTAAGTCCAAAAGCTGACTATTTTTCAGAAATGGTGATTTATTTATCATTGCTTGTTCTATCAGAATATCCCGAATATTGGCAACAAATACAACCAGAGGAAAGACTGCTATTTTCCGAAAAAGACCTAATTAAACCTAATTCATCCAAGATTTTTAAAGAACTTAAAAATCTTTCTCCTGAGATTGTGTATTTTACCCAAGAATTAGAGAAATTTTGTCAACAATCAAATATTGAAAACCTACAACCTCTTGAAAATTTAGTCAACAATTACACAGGAGTTAAATGGAGTTTTGTGCCTCCTACTAACCCTATTCCAATCGTTACTTCACCTGTTCCTGTAGTTAATAATCCTACTAATTGGGGTTTTACATCTAATAATTCTACTCCATCCCCATACCCTCCTCCCTCAAGTCAAGGATGGGATTTTTCAACTACCAGTCCAAAAAATACAACATCTTCAGATCCCTGGACAAAATTTGAAACCAATTCATCAAGTGCTTGGGATAAATTTGACACGGGTAAAACACCACCTCCAACAGATTGGGATAAACTCACTAAACAACCTCCAAAAGAACGACCAGTACCTATTCCAGATGAAAACATTTGGGATAAATTTGATAATATTTGGAATAAATTTACCACATCTATATCATCTATGTGGAACAAAATTTTGAACTGGTTTAATTAGCTATCTGATTATTCTGTGCAGTTCTCCTATCCTAAAATAAACTCTAATGCTTGGTTAATAATTTCATTTTTATCAACCATAGCTTCAATTTCTTCTGGTTGATATATACCTTCAAAAGCTTCTAATGCCGATTGTCTTAAAGCGGAAGAATAAGCATCATCTAGGGTTTCTTTTAATTCTTCTATTGTTAGATAATTTCCTCCAGTTTTACGTCGTTTATTACTTCTTTGAATCTGTCTAACAGAATTAGAAATAGAGGTTTCCCATGAGCGTGTACTGCGTTGTTCTGCTTGCTGTTTAATCAGATGTAATAAAACAATAATGCTAAAGCTAAAAATCTTATTGAGCTTATCATCCTTGCTCATTTCTGTCATCTCCTCTACCAGGAGCAAGGCATCGGGAACATTTCCTGCTAAAAGTAAATCCTTTAATTCTAACAATTCTTCCATGTTGCCCCTGTTATCAATTCAGTCGTTTTTTGAACCAAGCCAGATATAATTAATTTATTCAGAGAGGAATCGTCTGATTAAATCTTCCCGTGAAGACTCCAATAATAAACGACTAGACTCCATCGGTGATAACTTGAGCAACTCATCAATAACTTTTATCAAAGACTCATCCAATTCTCCAAACCTCACTTGCATTAAATTTTCAATAATTTGTCGTTGTCCTTGTTGAAGTCCTTGTTGAAGTCCTTGTTGAAGTCCTTGTTGAAGTCCTTCTCGTTTGGTCGCCTCTTTCCACTCTAAATAAGATTGAGATAAAGCCATAAATACCTCCCTATCTTCTGATTCTAAAAGATTGTTAACT
>NZ_SFBY01000392.1:0-23245 GCF_007095505.1 Microcystis sp. M_QC_C_20170808_M3Col | reverse complement strand
GTTTAACCTGAGCGACTTAGTTTTTGCTGCGCTTTTTTCTGGCTTGAGATTTTAGGTTCGACAGCAACTCCTGGATTGTTTTTTGAGTTACCCCTTGACAATCAAGACAGTCGCTACAAGAGCGGCGATCGCACTAAAGTACCTTCCAATTCGGCGATCGCTCTTTTTGCTATCTCAATTGTGATAAGGGAATGCTAACACTTTTCCCGTAACCTTTTTTAATCAGAACCACACCAAAAACATCTCCTTGTCCATAATTTGCTTGGTGAAAAGTAGGGAAGCCACCTACATAACTTTAACAAGGTCTCACTTTTGAATTCCTTGAGTAATATCGCCAACAGTTAAATCTCCATTGAATAATTGCTTCTCGGCGCAAATTAACGCTCCCCATCATCATGGCAACACACTGGGGGAACGAAAGCCAAAACGATGGACAGCGCGATGCCCAATCCGAATATCAAATATTTGTGCATCAGGAAAACGTATTAACAGTTGTTTAGCAGCTGTTAGGCTGTCGTCAGCCACTTCAAAAGCCCCTGTTTCGATGTCTATTGCTACAATTCTCCCATGATTCCCTTCCTCGACTTGAGAACGTACAATTCTAACTGAATCTAAGCAGAAAATAAATAAGCTCTCCTGATGACTGATAGGTAAAAGGTGTGTCACCGCAGTAACACACCTTAAATCAAATATTGTTGGGTTTCGTTGCCTCAACCCAACCTACAAGATCGGCGATCGCATTACAAGATCGGTGATCGCACTCGATTATTTAACCAACGCTTCAATGATTTTTGACTTTCCCCTGATGGTTGGCCAAAAATCAAGTTTTTAGTGCTAATGTCTTCATCTAGTTGATTCCAATGGATTCCACTGCCATCAGCGAGCAAGCGATAATCATTGCGCTCCTCAATTGAGCCATGCAGGAGCCGAGGATACCATGCCAGGGGAACAGATATAGTGCGCCCATCAGACAAATCTACACTGAGTGTGTCATCTGTGATGGCCAATTGCTGAATTGCCAATGTTTCAAATACTTCATTCGTTAAAAAAGTCATTCCAGCCTGCTAGTAATTGTTCTTGGTTTTCTTGAACAAGTTTTTGAATGCGGTTAATTTCGGTGCGGTTAAATCCTTGGTTACTCTGAAGACGAACCGGCTGAAGCCAGAATTTAGCGATCTCTCGATCTCGTTCAACATGGATGTGAGGTGGCTCATGGCGATCGCCTGCGTAGCAAAAGAATCGATATGGGCCAACGGTCAACAGCGTGGGCATTCAAAAGTTTTGCTCTAAATACCTCAAACATAGCTGAATGCCTCGCTGACTGTCAATCTGTGAATATGCTCATGTAGGCCAAAGGCTATTTAAGGTTAAGAACAATACAAGATTAGCGTTCGCAGTTTAGTTCCGAAGGTGTTGGATTTCTTTTCTTCAACCCAACCTACAAGATCGGCGATCGCACTACGGCTGCTACCCAGTGCCTTTGGCATCGCACTTAAACCCACAACTTCAATCAATGTGCATGGTGCGTTCCCCCAAAATCGATCAGTGGAGCAGTAGGAGCCACATTAGGGAACGCACCCTACAATATCTGTTTATTGCTTCCCAAGCTTTATCGATTAATTGTGAAATGTTCATTGAGATAACATCCTTAATGCACTTATAAAGTTCCGTCTAACGTTAGGTAGCGATTGCACTGCTGTTTTTAGCGGAGCGGAAGAAATCTTACCTGACCTTCCCAATCTCCCTCAAGACTACACTCAGCAATCAAGAGAATCTCTTCAATTGCTAACCCTACTGGGACACGACGACTAACTTCAAACAACCCAGGCATGAATAAACCTGATTCAAGACGTTCGTAAGCAAAAGTCGTCATGGTAGCAACATCATGGGTGAGAACAATACGTCCTTCTTGCGCCGCCCACGCCAAAACAGCGGGGTCATCGACTCCTGACAATCCCACATCTTGAACCCGCACAACGTCTATCTGTGAATTTTGACGAAGAATGCCTCGGACAATCTGGTGATTAAAATTTTCGTCAGCAAGAAACCGAATCATAATGGTTTAAACGTTTTGGATTCTCCTTGCCAACAATCGTTCACGGATTCCAATTGGATTAAAATGCTGTTCAACTTCCTGCCGATTTTTTTCTGACTGACGTTGACGTTCTGCAAGGTATGCATGAACTTCATCTCGGTGTCTGAGGTAGTAACCAATTGCTAAGTAGACATCCGGTAGTTGTAGAGATGGATACTGCTCTCCTATTTCTTCTGGTGTACACCCTTCAAGAAAAGCAGTCACAACTGTATCCAAGGTAACGCGAGTGTTAGCAACTCGTACAACGCCCTGAGAATCAGTAACTAATGGTGCTTTTTCAACAGCTATTGTTATTGTCATCGGTCATATACCTAATTTTCAAGTTTAGTCTTTCGCCATAGCGCTACCAATTAGCCCCACTAATAGCACTAGGCTCTTCGGTTTGTCTTATGCAACGGACAGGGTTATAAGGGATGAAACCCTTATAGAAACAGACATTACTGCGATTTTTGTCAATTGTTTTCGATCTAAAGCGAACTAATCAATTAAGTCTCTTGCCAGATAAGGATTTAGTTGATTTATGCACCCCTATCGAACCATACCAAGTAACGAAGAACCAAAACAACAAATGTAGTGGATTGTTTCAGCTAATTTGGTGTATTAGAAAAATGCTATAAATTCTATAATCTAAGACTTTAAGCCGAAATCTATTGCCCTATTTTAGCTGAAACAGTCCAGTAGGGTGTGTTAGCGTCAGCGTAACGCACCAACTTTGAACATTGGACAAGGTGCGTTACATTTCATTAACGCACCCTACAAGATATGCGATCGCACTACAAGATCGGCAATCGCACTAGATTGAACTGTTCCGGTGCATTGATTAGTTAGACCATATTTACCCAAAATTCAACGCTCCAAAATTGGTTGAAAAATTATAAGTGAAAATCCGCCTCATCCTTCTTGGTCATGCTCATTGATTGAAGACTGCTGTGGGCCTGAATTCTCCGAAAGTACTGTGTCATAAAAATCTACCGACTCATCGGTTACTGAAAAATTTTCAGTAGGAGATTTACTATCTTTCTCTAAGCTTAAAGTTTTTGATACGAGTAAGTTAATTATTCCGAGATAAACGCGGTCACTGAATCCAGCCAAGAAGCAAACTATAGCTGTAAACCGAGTAGCATTGTTACTTGCATCTAGTTCATTCGCTAAAGAACTCGAACTTTTAGCTCCCAATAGTATCAGACCAGATGTTACAGCAAGGTAAGCAACTGCACTCATCAAAATTCCAATAATGGGCCTTGCAATGAGCCACTGAAATTCTATTGAAAATTTAACACGTCTTTTCACTATATAGAACTTGTATAGAATAGCTGAAAGACTGCCTAATGCTCCCCATATTAAAGCCCAAACTGGTACAGAGATGTATGGAACGGCAACAGCGTTATTGGATGGAGGTTTAATCCAAGCAATTAACATAATTGCAGTCAAAGAAGTGATATAAAAAATAATAACAATAATATTAGAGATCTGCCAACGCATCTGACCTTTTTGCTCTCTTTTTTCTCTATCAATTATCTCCTTTAAAGAACCTAATAGATATTGAACTTCATTCAATAATTCAGTCTCGACAGCAGGATTTTGTCGCAAATGTTCGAGATGACTCCCAATATCTCTTCTCCATTTTTGCGCAACCTCATAGCGCTTAGTGGACTCGAAAAAAACTCGTCCGCTAGCTTCAGCAATCTTTCTATAATCTTGATAGAGATTCTCTAGTCTAACCTGTGGATCAAGAAGTTTTTTTCGCTCAAGTTCTTCCCTATTGTTTTCAACCGCTAGTTCTAGTTTTTTAAGACGAGTATTAGAACGCCTCAAAGTTGAACCAAATGAAAAATTATCGAGTATGAAACCGATAATTACAAAAATGGATAAAAGTAATATTCCTATAACTATAAAAAGTTCTATTGTCATAGGGGTTTCCGGATTCGGAAACCTAAAAAAACGCTTTAATTCTTTCGCAATTTCTCTCCCATCCAAAGAAAGATAAAAAGAGGCTCCAATTAAACAAAGAATAAAGTAACCCGCTAAAGAGAAAATTAGACCTAGCAGATATCCTTGTCTCATTGTCCTAAGCTTATTAACGTATTTCCTATAGAGATTAACTGCCTCATAGTCAATGCGATTCTCTAAAATTTCTGGCTCTTCTGGTAGCCTCGTAAAAAAAGGCGAAACATTTTTACTCTCTACCTTACTACTATCAATTTTAGGTAAACTTTCTGTTTCTTCATGTATGTTTTCAGGAGGGCTATTCATGGATCACTAAACTTAAGTTTATTGAGGTCTAACTACATATTATAGGTCAACTTTCCGTATAACACTCTCCAGAGTAACAATATGGGTCAACTTTCGGCATATCACTCCATTTAGGCGCAATCGCCAGAACTTTTCCCCATATCACGCCCAAAAGCTTGTTAGCCAGATTAGCGTACTGTAAACAGCCACTTTTAAGGAGACTGATCATAGAAGCCTTCTAGAAGGCTAGCAAAGATTCTCGTATCTGGCTGCACTTTGTCACAGAATTTCACTATTATTTCGGGTGCGGTGATTTGTTAAAGTGATTGTTCACTAAATGGTATCAGCCGCGACGACAATTATCGCAATGACCACAGCGAAAATTATCGGCATTTTCCTGAAACCCAAAGGCATTTAAGAGAAAGTGCCAACGACAGCGACGGGTATAGAGGTAGGGAAATATCTCATTTTTGGGTTTAAAAGTCATCTTGGCGGAATTATGGCGATAAATAAGCCGATAATGAAAAGGATCGAGCCATTCTAGGCGATCGAGACTGTGTAAAAGGGAGAGAATGAGCGCACCATCGGGAAATTCGGCACTAATCGCCTCTACTTTGCCCTCTAGGGGAATTTGGGCTAAAATTTGCCAAGCTTGTCGGTATTGACGCTCCTGTTGGGAGTTAAAGAATTTTTGCTGGTTTTTATCGCTATTATCTAACCATCCCGTCGGTTCACTAATTAAGGTGAGAGCCTGCATTTTGCCGCCATCGCGACCACCGCGGCCGATTTCCTGTAGGTATTCCGATAGTAAAGCTGGGGGTTGGTAGTGGACAACCCAACGCACATCGGGTTTATTGATACCCATGCCAAAAGCTGAGGTACAGACAACAAAAGTTAAATCCCCCCGCAGCCAATTTTGTTCTATTTCCCGACGCTGAAAGGGCGATAAACCGGCATGGTAGGCACTGGTGCGATAATGGAGAGATTGCAACCATGTCGCTAAATTTTCACTATGGCGACGGGAACGAGTATAGATCAGGCCGGATTGTCGAGGTTGACCGGTGAGGAAGTTTAATAGTTGATGACGACGACAACCGGGGCTAATACATATTTTCGTGCTTAAGTCAAGGTTTTGACGGTAAGGATTTATTAAGAAAAGCTGTGGTTTTTCTAGTTGTAAAATGCGGGTGAGAGTCTCACGGGTGGCAGGGTTAGCGGTGGCGGTAAAAGCAGCGATCGCTATTTGGCTGCCGGCCGGTTTCGATTGCAGAAGAGCGGGACGGACAGCACCGAGACGACGGTAAGCAGGACGAAAATTATCGCCCCACTGGGTTAAACAATGGGCCTCGTCGAGGATGAGAGCGTTAATTTTAACGTGGGGAAGGGTTAATTTTGACCAGAGGGGAGGACTTAAGAGCGTTTCCGGCGAAAGATAGAGAAGTCGCAGGGTTTGACTTGCGATCGCATCTAAAGTTTTCTTTCTCTGTTGTCGGGGGATTTCGTGATGAATCAGGGCAACGGGTAATTTTTTGGCTAATAATTCCTCCACCTGATTTTCCATGAGGGCAACTAAGGGGGAAATCACTAGGGTTAAGCCGGTTTTTAATAAAGCGGGCAATTGAAAACAGATAGATTTACCGAATCCCGTGGGCATGACAATCAGAGCATCTTTTGCCGCTAAAATTGTCTCGATAATCTCCTGTTGGGGAAAGCGAAAGCTATCATAGCCCCAAATTTTTTGAAAAATAGTCTGGATGCTTTCGGTATCGTGGGAAGACATGGGTTAACTGCTGGGGTGTGGGGAATTGGGGAAGTGGGGAATTGGGGAATTGGGGAATTGGGGAATTGGGGAATTGGGGAATTGGGGAATTGGGGAATTGGGGAATTGGGGAATTGGGGAAGTGGGGAAGTGGGGAAGTGGGGTGTGGGGAAGTGGGGAGAAGGGGAGAGCATTTGTATTAAAATTCAGGGGCTGGTTTAAAGGCGCAACTGGTTAGAAACCTCTGGTTTAAACAGTTTGATCGGTTTTGACTATCCCGGACAGGGAACAGTTTTTCCCATAATTGAATTTTTTTTGCGCTTCTGTAATAATCTGTTACACTTATAGCGATCAATCTTTGTCTGGGGAATTACTGATGACTGAACCTGTTAGTGCCACCGACCCCGCAGTAGAAACCGCCACCGAAGCGCAACCCAGTTACGTCAAGCTGGCGATGCGGAATATGGTCAAGAAAAAAGGCATCTCTTTAAAACACTTTTTTTTGACTACGGCAGCCTTACTCGCCTTTTTTGTCGGTATTTCCTATCTGACGCGTCCCTAGGGTGAAATCTGGTGAGTGAGACTTTGCCCCTAGTGGTGGATTTATGCCTACAGGACAATTATTTTGATCCCGGAAATAGTCCTGTGGATGGGGAAACTTGGCACTATTGGTTAGAGACATGGTTAAGTTATCTATCGGATTATCTCCCCGTTGCCGCCGGTTATGAACTAAGTTTGCGCTTAACAGACGATCGAGAAATTCGGACCTATAATTCCCAATATCGCCACAAAGATCAACCGACGGATGTTCTCGCTTTTGCCGCCCTCGAAGTGGATTTCCCAGTCGATGAGGGCATTTTAGAGACTGAACCTTTATATTTGGGGGATATTATCATCTCTGTGGAGACAGCACAACAACAGGCTTTAACACAAAATCATTCTTTGGCACGAGAATTGGCCTGGTTAACTGCCCACGCTTGTTTACATCTTTTGGGTTGGGACCATCCCGATGAAACAAGTCTGTTAGAAATGCTATCTTTACAGGAAACTTTGTTAACAACCGTCAAAATTGCCGATACATAGTTAGTTATTTTTGTCAAGCATTATTGAGGAATATGAAGACAAATTATCATCAAGCCAACCAATCTGCCAGCATACCTAATCCCTATCTCAACAATAATTTTATCCCTCGATCGGGACAGGTGAGTGAGGGCAACAATCCCAGTCAAAGAGAATACGCTTGGCAAGTCGCCTCGAATCTATTAGTCAGTGTTCGCTACGCTTGGGCGGGAGTCTGTTATGCTTTTGTCAGTCAAAGAAATTTTCGCATTCACACCCTGATTACCCTAGTAGCGATTAGTTGGGGCTTATTTTTGCGGGTTGATGCCATGGAAATGGCGATTGTCACCCTTACCTGCGCCCTGGTGATGGTCTTAGAATTAATTAACACTGCCCTAGAATCAGTGGTAGATCTGACGGTGGGGCAATCCTACCATGATTTAGCCAAAATAGCGAAAGATTGTGCCGCTGGTGCCGTTTTAATCGCCTCGATCGCCGCTTTACTCGTAGCGGCTTTTATTTTTATTCCCCATTTATTAGGGTAAGCGGGAAGTGGGGAAGTGGGGAAGTGGGGAAGTGGGGAAGTGGGGGAATTTCAACTAAAACCCCAAAACCCTAACACCCCAACACCCTATCACCCCATCTCCTGACTCCTGACTCCTGACGGCTAAAAAGGCCGATTTGGCATAAGAGGACTCGACAACTTTTAGCCGATAAATTTAACTTTTCTTAACCCAAGCCTAAACTGGCGAGGGGAGAGGGTTTCGCTATATATAAAAAATTGTAATCGTCGATACAGCAAAAAATCTCTTTTGTCCCTCCATAGGTTAGACTATAGTTAGTGATAAGACTTCTTTTGTAGATCTTGCAGGAAATCTCCCATGAGTGCCATAACTTTCTCCACCGCTCCCACCGCTTACTCTATCAGGATGATCAAGGACGAAGTCCGTCAGATGGTAGAACAGGGGGTAGTAAGCAGACACCAACCGATCTACACTCTCTGTCAGTTCATTCCCCCCCGGGAGTGGGTTTGTGTTGAATGTGAACTAGAACGATGTGACTACCTTCTCAGGGATCAAATTGGTGACTTAATCGCCTCGGAATCTTGGGATAATGATTAAATTCTCCCATTTGCCGATGGGCAAAAATTGGACTGATCAGAAATTTAGCAGCCTTGTCCACTTTTTTAACTATTATAATTCAGCCCCGGTTAATTCTGGGGCTGAAACTATGGGGACAGGGGGGTGATAATTGTTAAGAAAAAAAAGTTTTGGCAAGATTTAGCAAAGTTAGTTCACAAGTTACCCATTGCCAAGGGACGCTATCTCTAACATCCCCAAATTTTCCCTAAGTTAAAATCAGTAGTTGGCGCTGTTGTAAAGAACGCACACCAGTTAATCCTAAGGCAACTTGAGCGTCGATTTCTGCCACAGTTAAACGACCATCACAAGCTTGTAGAAAAGCAAATTCTCTCTCCGAGAGATTAACCGGCCGATAATCGTAATCTAGAACACTTGCACTAGGCCAACCGTAAAGACAGGGATGAACTTCGGCCACTGCATTCTCTAGGACTTGATCCCCGGACCAATCGGCAGTCAAAATCGGTGGTTTAGCGAGGAAAAATTCATAGTGGGTGATTTCCGGGTCTAATAATTCCGTCAAGCGATAACGTTCCCTTTCTCCTAAATTTTGCGTCCTAGCCATCAATTCGGGGGATTTACCCAATAAACGGTCTAATTGCCAGTAGGAAGGGTTAGAAAAGCCAATAAAGGCTAATCCTGACGCATCAATCAGTTGAAAGAGGGTATCGATATTGTAGTCCACTTCCCGGGGGTGAACGTACATATCAGCGAAGGATTCATCGCGATGATTTTCCATTGACCAACGCTCTTTTTCCCGTTTCAAAATGCGATTATCTTCCGGTAGAGAGGCAAAAATCTCTCGTCCGACAGCGACCCCATCTTTATAATCCCCGCGTCGGTCTCCCTGCAAAATTGCGATCGCAGATTGCATTAACTGGATTTCCCAGCGTCCCAATTGTGCATAGACGAAAATGTGCAGCAGACCCCCGGGGGCCAGTTTTTGCGCGAGGGATTGAATACCTTTAATCGGATCCGGGAGATGGTGCAGCACCCCGACGCAGTTAATTAAATCAAATTCTCCGGGGAGATTAGTGGCAGATTCTAGAGGTAAATGGTGAAAAGCCAGAGAACCTCGGTGTTTTGCGGCGACTCCCGAACGATTACAGCGTTCTTTGGCAATTTCTAGGGCTTTTTCACTGATATCTATAGCGACTATATTAGCAAAGGGGTTGAGCGCGAGCAGATATTCGGTTCCTGCACCAGTACCACAACCCGCATCGAGAATCCGGATATCCTCTCGTTCGGGTTTACGATGACAACAAAAGTTATAGGCAGCAATCCAATTCCAGCGCCAATTGTAACCCGGAGGAGGTTCGTCTAGGAGCGGTTCGGGGGGGAAAGGATAGGTATTGTAGAGACGTTGTACAGCAGTGCGAATAGTAGCGTCGTCGGACATGAAAATTGGCGGAGTTTAGGATAACACTCGATCGATTGTCTCACAGACAGCAGCGATCGGGAAAGTCAGCCGGGGTTTTTTTGAGTTGGTCGAGGGTAAATGATAAATAATCATTATGAATATCCGGTTCTGTGCCAAAATTAGATATTATTTCTTTGGTCGATATTTTTTTCTATTCCTTGTCCTACTGTCTCTTAAGCCTATCTAAGTTTTACTGGCAATTATTCGAGAGTCATTCTCTAACAATTATCTCAAATATAAGCAAATCTTGCCGATACAAAAATCAATGAAAATTAAGTCTATAAAGCTTATTAATTATCGAGGTGCAGTCAGTTTAAACATCGACTTTCATCGGCAATTAAACGTATTTATAGGAGTTAATGGTGCTGGAAAATCCACCATTTTAGATAGTTTGGCGATTATGCTTTCATGGTTAGTTAATCGCCTAAAAAATACTAATGCCAGTGGACGACAGATTAGCGAAACCGAGATTAATAATGGTCAGGGGACGGCTATAATTGAAATCACTGGGGTGACGGAAGATAGTCAAGAGATTACTTGGAAAATAGTAAAAACTAGGACTGGATATATCCACGCTGGAGAACGGAGTAATTTTAGCCAATTAAATGAATACACTCAACAAATACAACGACAAATTACTGATCATCAAGGAGAAATTAACTTACCTTTATTTGTTTATTATTCTGTTAATCGAGCAGTGCTGGATATACCCTTAAAAATTAAAACAAAACATCAATTTGATTCTCTAAGTGCCTACGAAAATGCTTTAACCAGTGGATCAGATTTTCGCACTTTTTTTGAATGGTTTCGCGAGCGTGAAGATTTAGAAAATGAAAATAGAAAATATCGGGAAGCTGAAATTAAACCAGAAGGTTTTTGTTTTCCCGATCCCCAATTGGAAGCAGTTCGGGAAACGATCGAACGTTTTCTACCCGATTTTACTAATCTTAGCGTCCGTCGTAATCCCTTGAGAATGGAAGTAACAAAAAAGGATAAAATAGTTACTGTTAATCAACTTTCTGATGGAGAAAAATGTCTGATTGCTATGCTGGGAGATTTAGCTCGAAGAATGGCGATTGCTAATCCTCAAAATCCTGATCCCTTAAAGGGTAATGGCGTTATTATCATTGACGAAATTGATTTACATTTACATCCTCAATGGCAAAGATTTGTAGTACCTAAATTACTAGAAGTTTTTCCTAACTGTCAATTTTTTATTTCCACCCATTCTCCTAATATTATCACTCATGTTCAGCCAGAAAGTTTACACTTCATGGAACAAACAGAAATGGGAATAAAATTTCATCCCGTGCAGGAGTCCTACGGCAAAAATGTTGATCGAATTTTGGAAGATTTGATGGGATTAGAGACAACTCGTCCCCAGGAAATCGCTGAAGCTTTGAAAGATATCTATGAACAAATCTCTCACAATCAATTAGAGGCAGCTAAAAATAAAATCAATGATCTCAGAGCTAAAATTCAAGATGATCCAGAATTAATTAAAGCTGAAGTTATCATTCGACGCAAGGAAATTATCGGAAAATGAAGTATATTAGAAAAAGACAAGAACCACCGGAGTTTAAGAATTGGAAAGAGCAAGCTAACTCAGATTGGCAGCCCGACTTTAAAAGTTTAGCGGGAAACCCAAAAGAAATACTAACTAAAGCTTTGATGACAGAACAGGGGGAAATATGTTGTTATTGTGAAAGTCGATTGGTTGATGGTGAATGCCATATAGAACATTTTAAACCTCAAAGTGATCCCACTGTTGATCCCTTAGATTATGCCAATTTGCTATGTTCCTGTCAGGCAAATCTTAGGACGGGTGAACCTCGGCACTGTGGTAATCTAAAAAATAGCTGGTTTGATGAAAATCTCTTAATCTCTCCACTTAATCCCGATTGTGAGTCTCACTTTGCCTTTAATTATGATGGTACAATTAAACCCGCACAAGAAGATGATCAAAAAGCAATTAATACTATCGAAAAGTTGGGATTAAACCTCAATAAACTCAAGGCACTTCGTCAGAAAGCCATCGAGCCTTTTTTGGATGAGGAGATAGATAATGCCCAATTAAAAGTTTTTGTCAATGGATATTTATGCTTAGATGCTCAACAAAGATACGGTGTTTTTTGGACAACAATCAAATATCTGTTCAGCGATTTAATTGAATAATCTTTCCTTTACAAAAATACAAGAATTATTATAAAAGTTTAAATAAACAAGAAAAAACATCAAGTCTTATGAAGATTATTCAAGAATTATCTCAAAAGTCAACAATTGATGAGATTCTGGCCAGATAATGGGGGTGGAGGGGTGGATCAACCTTATCCGAAGTTGAACAGAGATTGTTGTCGAGAGTCGGAGAGAAAAGCAATGAATATCAAGGATACGTTACACAATGCTGTCCAGTACCTAACAGAGGCTTTTGCTCGCATTTTTAGCCCCAATAAAGATGAATATCCAGATGTGGGGATGCAGCCTTTTGATGCGGAACCCTACCATGCTCCCAAGGGTAATTCTTAACTAAAAATGACAGACAATTGCTTTGAGATAAAAGTTATGGGTAGGGATAATAACCCTACCTGATTTTGTAGAAAAATAATTAATCCGCTGCTTGCCAATCGGGACAACTATCACTATCCCAACCGTAGGGATGGAAACCGCAGACGAGAAGATTGCCTCCGTAGATATAACCGTGATAATTACGGCAACCGATACAAGCAGGATGGGTGTTAGGATCGGGGTTAACCTTGGGAGTGAGGATAAAATCCGAGGGTTCATCTAATTCCGAAAATAGGGATTCATCGGAGTTAAAAAATTCTTCTAATTCCTGGGGTAAAACCTCTTGAATGAACTGTTCCAGATCGATGATAATTTCCTCATTAATTTCTTCGATAGTTTGGGTCACTTCTTGGAAAAAAGTTTCAATTCCCACCGCCACAGTTTCGATCACTTCCCAAAAATCCTTCTGCCAATCGTCCATGTTTATACTTGCATCCCTTGTCTGGTAATAATTAATTATTTGTCCCTAAAATTAGGTTTAATCCTGTTGTAGTTTCCGCAATTCCTCCTGAAGACGTTCCACCTTTTGCCGCAATTCATCTACTTTTGGATCGGCTGCTTTGGTGTCCTCCTCATCTTCAATAATTTCTATCCGTCGGGGTTCATGGGGAATATTAGATTCGTTACCCTCTACCGTTTGCTGTTGTGCCTGTTTCACCAACTCATCGACGTATTTGCGCGCTTCTTCCGCGTTGATTTCGCCGCGAGAAATCATTTCATCGGCTAATTTTTGGGCTTGATTTCTTAATTCTTGTAAATTTACTTCAGCTTTTTCGGCGGCATAAGTAGCAATGCCTACGCCCAAATAAACTGCTTTTTTGACTAAATCACCTAAGTTGGCCATAGCAAAAATCCTGAATCGATCGCTCTTATTTCCTAGAATAAACGATCCTTCTCGCAAATGGAGATGGGTTTTGGGTGTTGGGGTTTGGGTGTTGGGGTTTGGGTGTTGGGGTATTAGTTGAAATTTCCCCATTTCCCTATCTCCCCATTTCCCTATCTTCCTATCTCCCCATTTCCCTAATCCTCTGATGAGGTAAAGTTTTGTAAATAGACGCGGTGGTGGCGACAGCAAAAGTGATGGCTATAAAGATTAAATTTTAGTCAAATTGCTGGTTTTTCGCCCTCAAAACGACGATAGAGCCTCATCAAGTCATTTTTGACCTAAATAGTTTGATTAAGCTCAAAATAACTAAATATTGCGGATAGCTGCCGGCTGCTGGCTGCCGGCTGAATTGATTTGTGTTCATCCTCAGCAAAGATTTAAACTAAAGAATCGAGACAAGATTCCCGATTTAATCACAAAAAACTATGTTTCCTATTCATCGCCCCCGTCGTCTGCGTCAAACCCCTCAAATGCGCCGTCTGGTGAGTGAAACCGTCTTGACAGCCAATGACTTTATCTATCCCCTTTTCGCCACGACGGGGGAAGGTATTGCCCAGGAAGTGAAATCGATGCCGGGGGTGTACCAATTATCAATCGATAAAATTGTTGACGAAGCCAAGGAAGTGCGGGATTTAGGAATCCCAGCGATTATTTTATTCGGGCTGCCAGAAAGTAAAGACACAGAGGCGACGGGAGCATGGCACGATCATGGTATTGTGCAAAAAGCGGCCACAGCGATTAAAGAGGCAGTTCCCGATCTACTCATTGTCGCTGATACTTGTTTGTGTGAATATACTAACCATGGTCATTGTGGTTATCTGCAAACGGGAGATTTAACCGGCAGGGTGTTAAACGATCCTACTCTGGGATTATTGCAAAAAACCGCCGTTTCCCAGGTAAAAGCGGGAGTGGATATCATTGCACCGTCGGGAATGATGGATGGTTTCGTGCAGGCAATTCGTCAGGGATTGGATGAGGCGGGTTATAGTGATACACCGATTCTTTCCTATACGGCTAAATATGCCTCTGCCTATTATGGGCCGTTTCGGGATGCCGCCGATTCTACCCCCCAATTCGGCGATCGCAGAACCTACCAAATGGATCCGGGTAATGCCAGGGAAGCCTTAAAAGAGGTGGAATTAGATGTATTAGAGGGAGCAGATATGTTAATGGTTAAACCTGCTCTATCTTACATGGATATTATCTGGAGAATCAAGGAAATGACTAATTTACCCGTGGCTGCCTACAATGTGTCGGGGGAATATTCAATGATTAAAGCGGCGGCGTTAAATGGCTGGATTGACGAAAAACGAGTGACTTTAGAGACTTTAACCAGCTTTAAACGGGCGGGTGCCGATATTATCTTGACCTACCACGCTAAGGATGCCGTGCGCTGGTTAGCAGAGGGTTAAATCGGAAAAGTGACAATTTTTGGCTAACCGATCAGGATAAGGGGGTGGTGAGGTTGCTACTATTAATTCTAGGGATTACCTGAAAAAAATACTTTCCAACCGGCTGTAGCGGTCGGCTTCGCTGCGCCGTAGGCGATCGCACTTGCCCAAAGAATAATTAATGTCCAAACCTGATTTTTTGGGTTCCTTCCACTGATTTTAGGCGATTATCGATGCCCTCAACCTTTTCGGTTAACTTTGCCTGTCCTACCTCTAGCTTATTTAACCGTTCGTCGATTTTGTCAAATTTTTGGTTAAAATCTTTTTGGAGATTGTCAATTTTCCCCTCAATCCTAGTCAAAACAGCTTCTAGGGAATAGGCAACGGTTTCGTTAGACATGGTGATCAACTCCCATTAGATCATATTTTCTCGGTCTGCTATCGGGGACTATCTTAAAACTAAACCAGTTCACCGCTTTCTTGTAAAGAGTGGAGACGTTGATAGATTCCCTGCTGATTTAATAATTGGTCATGACTACCGATCTCGACAATGCGACCATTATCCAAGACGACAATTTGATCAGCTTCTCGAACAGTACTAAGACGGTGGGCGATAATAATCGTGGTGCGAGTGCCTAGTATTGATTTCATGGCTAGTTGAATGGCTCTTTCTGACTCATAATCTAAGCTAGAAGTGGCCTCATCAAAAACTAACACATCTGGATCAACAATTAACGCCCTAGCAATTCCTAAACGCTGTCTTTGTCCCCCCGAAAGACGCACGCCCCTTTCCCCTACAATAGTGGAATAACCATTAGATAATTCCTGAATAAATTCATCAACACGGGCAATTTTACAGGCTTCTTCTACCTTCTCAAAGCTAATATTAGGATTACCGTAGGTGAGATTTTCTAACACCGTACCATTAAACACATCTACTTCTTGATGGACAATCGCTAACCGTCGCCGATACCAAGTCACATCTAGGCGACTAATATCCTCGCCATCCATCAGAATTTGCCCTTGATTCGGTTCAAAATAGCGGAAAAGTAACTTAACTAAAGTGGATTTTCCTGAACCAGATTTTCCCACTAATGCTACGGTTTGATAGGGTTCAATCAGAATATTAATATCCTTGACAATCATTCTTTCTGGACTATAGCCAAAGCTAAGATTACTTAATTCTAGTTTACCCATAAAACGATAGGGATTATGTTGGGCATGATCGGCTAAAAGACTACCGGAATCAGTACCACTGGGCAAGTTCATAAATTGGTTTAGACGTGCCATAGAAGCATAGCGACGGGCGAAAGTTTCTGCCATTTGGGATAGGGGATCTAATTCCGCATAGGCCATACTAGCGAGGGTATAGGTGGTGATAAAATGCCCGATCGAGATTTTCTCTTGAACGGTGGCTAGGAGAGTAAAAAAAAATACTCCAAATAAACTAGCCTGGACAAGGGTTTTTTCCCAAGTAATTAAGTCCACATAACCCTTATGAATGCGATGGATAACGTAGGTAAATTCTCTCTCTAAACGCTGTTTCTGACGATATAATTCCTGTCCTTCTGTGGCAAAAGCTTTGACGGTTTTGATATTAGTAATAATCTCAGAATTGCGACTTTGGGTATTTTCGATGTGCTGATCCAGAATCCTTTCTTTTTGCATTAAATCTTTTAAATCTCTCACAACAAAAGCTACAATTAATACAAAAGAAATAAGAAAAGCAAGGGCGATCTGCCATTGAATTACCCAAATAACAATAAAAATACCGAAAACTCTAAACAGTTTTGGGATCATCATTCCCGCCACTTCGGGATAAGTCCAAGTATGATTTTCTATCCCTTTGGCAATCCGGTTAGCGATACGTCCGGGATTATTTTCATCGTAAAAAGATAGGGGTAAGGTGAGAATTTTGGCAATAATTTTTCTGAGATGATCTCGTCTCGCTCTTAAGGATATTTCCCAGTGAAACCAGACACCCACCCAAGGCTGAATTGGTGCTTTAATTACCGTGGTTAGGAAAATTAAGCCTAATAATACTGCCAAACTAACCCACTTTTCTGAGGCAAAGGGAGTTAAAATCATGGTGCGATCAACTAAAGATTGCACGAATCCATCTAAAGGCTGATCAGAAAGAACATTAAGAATCTGTCCGACAGCATAGGGAACCATCAGATCGATAATTTCAAAGACACTCGCTGCACCAATACTCAAAAAGGCGGCTTTTTGATAATTGCGGTAGTAACTGAGAATATCCCGTAAGGAAGCCATAACATCAAGTAAATTGCCAATTTTTAACTTCTATCTGGTAACTGCTAACTGAAGATACTGACGGCACTTTTATGATTGTTTTTCTGGAGTTACCATTATACTACAATACTACAAAAATCGGCCGATCTAGAAATTTCTAGGACAAAAGCCTTGTCATAGTCTTGTATTCTCAATCACAGTCCGTACTACATTTTCACCCAGCCATTAGTCAGCAGACGATGCCAGATCAGCTTATATTTCATCCTTGGCAGAAGCACCACAGATCAATTTATCTGAAATTTTGGCGAATATTATCACAAAAATTAATAAATTTCTGAAAGGTTTTTAAGTGTTCAGTTTTATCGATACGCTTTTTTAATTGATTAAGATAGTATTGTTCTTGAGCTACCCCAGGGAGTTTTTTAGAATAAGACAACTTTTTAGCTTCAAAAATAGACTTTAGATAAGCAAAATGAAAATCGGCATGATTTCTGCAATTAAATCTACCCATTAGTTCGGGATCATTTTCGTAAACATCATAGTGTTGAACATAATCAGCTAAAAGTCCCTGTAAAGGTTGTCTGACGGAGTAACAAAGAAGCCTGAAATCCCTATGATAAGCGAAGTGTAGCAAAATGTGGTAAAAAAAGAAGTTGCTATCATAGCAACTTCAGGAGAATCAACCAAATGTCACCAGAAAGTTACCAAAATCATCTAGTCACACAAGTCAATAAGGTGCAGTACCTAATTCTATCTGTCCTAGTACAATTGCTGCAGAGCTACCGATGGGTCAACTTAGAAGAGCCGCCAAGCGGCATAGCAATTTTTATGGTTCTTCCGAACTTACACTGTAGAAAATTCCCCAAGCTCCCTCTCTGTCCAGCAATGCTGTAAAGTTGATAAATATCAATCTAACAAAAACTCAAAGCCCTAGTATACAAGCTTTACAAGCATGAGTTATTGATAGTTTTGCATGACAGGTTCGGTAGAACCATTTTTATATAGGATTGCGCGCTAACGCTTGGGTAGAGTCTTGGCAAATGTTTGCTGTTGAAACTCAGGCATTAATGAACTTAAGTCCCCATAAGTGCGCTAATTATCGGCGAGGTATACGAGCGGCAACCCTTATACAGTCTAGACTTTAGCTTGCTATGTCACCCATTCAGTCCACAATCTTAGCATAAATTTTTCTAGTCGGCAAAAATGCCAACCCTGCCTCAGCAATTCTCAGTTTTAGACACAGCAAGCCTTTTAGGGATTTAAAGAAGATTTTAAAGGGGGATTTTTGGGGCAACTTTGGGTGTACTATCACGTCAAAAGCCTGAAGACTCGTGAAATGAAATTCGCCATCCCATTGAATTTTACCCCGTATGATGCGAACTAACTCCCAAAAGCCTTGCTACAGGGCAAATTTAGAATTGCTGACCCTGCCTGATTATTTTAAGCACTACAATCTCTTATTATTATTTTTACCATAATTTTTTGTTAATGTTACGATTCAACTGCTACAGTCTAAAGTCTACTCCATCAAACCCACGACTGTGTGGAAACGAGGTCTATACTGATAGAATATCCGCAAAATAGTCCTAAAAGTCTTGTCCAATAAGCACTTCAGGATTCCATAAGCAAAAATTATCACACAAAGTCGAGGAGAGCCGCAATCCTTATCGGGAGCACCTCACCTTTGTAACTCCTAAATTAAGTTTTATGTCAAGCTATTTTGAAAGCCTTGCCAAAAGACAGTTTTAGCGACAAGCATAATCACTCACTTGCATAAATAAGATGCTCCCATCCTTATCTACTTTGTGAACTAACTCGTAGCGGATAGACAGGAGGCAGGAGATGAGTTTATATTTCATTCAGGACTGCTATAGATATGTTTATGACAAGTACTTAGAAAAATTTTTAGCTATTTTATCAGTTGGGATAAAAATGAGATCATTGATGTAAATAGCTCCTGGCACTTTTTTGTATATCTCTACATTTTTAGGATTCTGATGCTCAACAATATTAAATCTTTCTAAAGGAAGTAGCTTGTTATCACAAATAAAGAAGCCCTTATAATCTCTGACATAGAAAAATTGTTTTATAGATTCTATAGCTCCTTCTCTGTGCCGTTCTTCTACTTCAATTAAGAAATTCGGTTGAGATGATGCAATAGTTTTTTCTGCACCTCGTAAAACCGCTAATTCATGACCTTCTACATCTATTTTTATAAACCCCACGTTCTCTAGATTAAAGCTATCAAGGGTTTTACACTCAGCCTTTATAATTTTAGTTGAAAGATCGCTAAGAGTATTACTGGTTTCTATCGATGAGAGTCCTACTAGCTCTTTCCCGTCTAACAATGGTATCCGCAAATCCACCATAACTTCTCGGTCAGAGAGAGCACATTGATGAACGATAACAGATTGGGACGGAAAATTAGTTCTTAACCCTTTAGCAAGGTTGGGTAAAGGTTCAAATGCAATTATTTGTGTAGCTCTTCTCATCATAAAAGGAATAAGCTGTCCATTGTTAGAA
Source organism: Microcystis sp. M_QC_C_20170808_M3Col (assembly GCF_007095505.1). Lineage (NCBI taxonomy): Bacteria > Bacillati > Cyanobacteriota > Cyanophyceae > Chroococcales > Microcystaceae > Microcystis > Microcystis sp. M_QC_C_20170808_M3Col. Next base: position 3,923 of record NZ_SFBY01000392.1, on the reverse strand, counting down.
CCGATGTCTAAGGCAACTTTCGAGTAGGGGCATAGACACTTTAAAACTTCCGTTTCTAGATAGGGCTTTGATTTTAAATTATAATCATAAAAGTTATATATAAGTTCTTTGAGTATAGGAGGAAAATATAATTGAATGTAACTTTGAATTTTTCTCTTAAACAATAAGTCCATAGTTTTATACCAACAGTACTATAATTTAGCGGCTGGGTGCTATTTAAATCTTTCACCCATTGCCCCGAACCGAAACCACTTTATGATAATAGAGCAAAAATGTCAAGGGTAATTAGTCAGTGCAATAAGAACTGTTAATTGAGAATGGACATAACCCTTACAGGGACTGTATTATAGATGGCATGGAAATTAACGAGCAATTACTGCCGACCTTAATCAACGCCTCCGACTTCGACCCAGATGGGGGCGAGTTTTTGGTACGAAGCTTACCGAAAGCAGAATCAAGAAAACCAAGAGCTAAAAGCTAGGCTAGATAAGATAGAGAAAGAGAGGAAGCCCTGGCTTTTCAAGCCAGGGTCTCTCTGACCCCAAGATTTTACTGCGGATCGAGTTTTAGGACTGCCATAAATGCTTCCTGGGGGACATCAACAGTTCCGATCGCTTTCATCCGTTTTTTCCCTTTTGCTTGCTTGTCTAACAGCTTTTTCTTGCGGCTAATATCACCACCATAACACTTAGCTAAGACATCCTTTCTTAAAGCAGGAATATGTTCACTAGCGATAATTTTAGAACCAATAGCGGCCTGAATGGGAACCTTAAATTGATGCCGGGGAATCAATTCTTTTAACTTCTCAGTTAAAGCGCGACCAACATAATAAGCTTTATCCCGGTGAACGATCATCGCTAAAGCATCAACGGGATCACCATTGACCATAATATCTAATTTAACTAGCTCATTTTCCCGATAGCCAATTAATTGATATTCCATACTAGCGTAACCGCGCGATCGAGATTTTAATTGATCAAAAAAGTCTGTCACCACTTCTGCTAAAGGTAACTCATAAATCAAAGCGGTGCGAGTTTTAGTAAAATAACGCATATCCTTGAAAACTCCCCGACGACTTTGACATAATTCCATCAAAGCACCTACATAGGTTTCCGGAGTAATCATTTCCACTTGGATATAAGGTTCCTCAATTTTTTCCCGTTTTTGTGGGGAAGGTAACAAACTAGGATTATCCACTTCGACAATTTCCCCATCGGTGGTAGTGACCTGATAAACTACCGAGGGAGCAGTGGTAATTAAATCTAAGTTATATTCCCTTTCTAGTCTTTCCTGCACGATTTCCATGTGTAGCAGTCCCAAGAAACCGCAACGGAAACCAAAACCCATGGCGCTAGAAGTTTCTGGTTCGTAGGATAGAGCTGCATCGTTTAATTTTAACTTTTCCAGCGCATCTTTGAGATCGGCGTACTGATCGGCATCGGTGGGGAATAATCCGCAGAAAACCATCGGTTTTGCTTCTGTATAACCGGGTAAAGGCTCTTTTGCCGGTTTAGCGGTTAGAGTAATCGTATCACCCACCCGGGCATCAGCGACAGTTTTAATTGCGGCTGCCAGATAACCCACTTCTCCCGCGTGAAGTTCATCTACTTGTACCTGTTGCGGTGATAAAATTCCCAATTCATCAATAATAAATTCTTTACCAGAAGCCATAAAACGAATTTTATCGCCCTTTTTCACCCGACCATCCATGACGCGGAAATAGACAATTACCCCTCGATAAGCGTCGTAATAACTATCAAAAATTAAAGCTCGGAAGGGTTCTGCGAGGGTATCTTGGGGAGGGGGAACTAATTGGACGATCGACTCTAGAATATCATTAATACCGATCCCGGCCTTAGCCGAGGCACGAATCGCCTCACTACAGTCTAAACCCACCACTTCCTCGATTTCCGCCGCCACTCGTTCCGGTTCGGCACTGGGTAGGTCAATTTTATTTAAAACTGGGATAATTTCGAGGTTATTTTCCAGTGCTAGGTAAACATTGGCTAAAGTTTGCGCTTCCACGCCTTGGGACGCATCTACAACTAATAAAGCTCCCTCGCACGCCGCTAGAGACCGAGAAACCTCGTAGGAAAAATCCACATGGCCCGGGGTGTCAATCAGATTGAGAACGTATTTTTGACCATCCTTAGCGGTGTAATCCATGCGTGCCGCTTGTAACTTGATGGTGATACCCCGTTCCCGTTCCAAGTCCATATTATCGAGAAATTGTTCTTTCATCTCCCGTTGGGCTACGGTTCCCGTAATTTGCAGGAGGCGATCAGCGAGAGTTGATTTACCATGATCGATATGAGCGATGATGGAAAAATTGCGAATGCGAGAAACGGGAACGTCAGTCATCGTGGAAAGCTAATTTTGGTCTTACAGCTTCATGTCTAGTCCGACTACACCTACAAGGCAAGCACTCTTAGGGACTACTCCCCAAGCGTAAATTCGGGTATGCCCTACCCTATTTAATTTTTTTTATCTCCCACCTATGCCGTACTTTTTTTGATTAGAGCAGTGAGGTATTGGGGCAACCCGAAATGGGTTGGTGACACTAGCTTTTGTCCAACGGTCAGTTCGCGTGTCACGACTACACATCTGATTTTCCGCTTACCAATCAGTTTAACACAAAGCCGTCCTAAAAGGGCGAGGCTTTAAACCCAATTTTTCGGTAAAGATAAAAAAAGCTAAACTGCAAGTATAGTCATGGTTTCGGCCTTGGCTTCCCCTCTCGGCATCCACAGGAAACCACGGTAGGCTTGATTATGCTGACGAAATCAGGGAAAGGGCAATGGCTAGGGAGAAGATGTAAGATTTGTCCAAATCGGATTAATATAGATAGGGCTGGCTGAATAAATCTAAAAACCTTGTTGGATAAGACTTTTAGACTTTTTTCCCCTCAAAAAGTGCCGGACATGGGAGTGATCGGGGGTAAAATTCAGGTACTTTTTCCCTGAAAATTAGGTAACTGACTACCTCAAAATCGGTAAAACCCTACACCCCACACCCTACACCCCACACCCTGCACCCACGAGAAACTTTTTCAGCAGACCCTAGATAAACTCTTGGATGAGAATCCTCGACTGACGGGTAGAATGATAGATAGCAATCATTAATAGAGCTTATGAACGAAAATGCTACACCGACTCAGCGCACGGCCGAGAAAGTTGAAATCGCTATTCACATTGACTCGGAAGTTTTAGAACAGATTAAACACCTGACTAACGATCCTAGTCGCATTATCGAAACAGCGATTAAACAGTGGCTAAGAGGGGAAAGGGAACCGGATGAGGACTTAACCCGCAATCTTCGACGCAATCCTCCCGTACCCCCCAAAGGGGAATGGAATGACTAAGATTTTTCAGTCTCTAATAGGTTATTTCCCGACGGAGAGACTGAAATATTTTCTTAGGTTAACCATTGATAGTAATTGAGATTTTTTCCCCAACAAAGCTAGTCATACTAAATTCGTTGAGTATAGGCTACATATCAGGACAAGCAAAAGGGGGAATAGATAATCAGTTTTTAATAAACGGATTTAGTATCAATTTGCTTGGGTACTGACAGGAGGAACAAAACTGATGCAGATAGAAATTCAAGGAGCCGATGCTATCAAAGTTGCTCAGGATATCGTCGAGATGGAAGGGGTGCAAGGCAGCTACGAAGTTATCTCTGAAGTGGAGAGAGAGGGAACCCTTGCCACCATCGCCACCATCATCGAAAATTTTGGGTCTGAAACCCCGTCGTTCTACGACGGCTTTACCGTTAAATACTAGCGCATTTACCAAATATATGCTCAAATGTGAGACATGGAAAAAGCCTATTCGTTTCGATTTTACCCCACACCAGAACAAGAGTCGCTATTGCGGCGCACTTTGGGCTGTGTAAGATTAGTTTACAATAAAGCTCTCCATCTC